>CAYTPS010000233.1:0-7800 GCA_964439245.1 uncultured Pirellulaceae bacterium
CTCCTATTTAGATCCCAACTTGAAGTTCCAGCAACTTACAAAGAAGAAGTCGAGATGGTTTTGCCGCGGGTTGTTGATGTATTCAACACGTATCTGCGTGCCTTACGTGTCGAAGACATCGAAGATCCAAGTGCCTTGATGAAAATTCGTTCTCAAATGCTGCGACGCGTAAATGTTGTCGTTGGACAAGGTCGCGTGAACGATCTTCTGATAATGGAATTCGTGATTAACTAGAAAGAAGCAAGATGACCCTTGTAGCTGACATTCTCTTGGCGGCTGGCGCAATCGCCGCGGCCTTTTATTGCTTCATTCTTGGCAGGCGTTTGCGTCGTTTCAATGACTTGGAAAATGGAATTGGAGGGGCAGTAGCTGTTCTTTCGGCTCAAGTCGACGATCTCGATAAATCACTATCCGGAGCCCGCGTGTCAGCCGAAGACTCTTCCAAAGAACTACTTGGCCTGGTTGAGCGGGCAGAAGATGTTCGACGGCAACTTGAATTGCAAATTGCGGCACTTCATGATGTCGTTCCTCAGGAACCAAGTGGCACCTTGGAACACACGCCTGATTCAGCTTTACATGACGGCGAATCTGAACCCAGCAGACCCCTGTTTACCCGTCATCGGGGGGCAAACTAGTGACGAAAAGCACAAAAAAAATGCGCCGCCCACGAGGAACGCTGGGTGTCATTGTTGCCTTACTGCTCGGCTCAGTTGCGATACGAATCATAACGGGAGCGGATGCAGTTCTTGCCGAAAATAACACGAAGCTTGAGGCACTTAACGTTCAAACAGAATCAGTTGAAGGTCCAGAAGACAAAGATCTTGAACCAATGTTTTTGGCGCTTAAGAGACGCGAGGAGTTAGTCGAAAAACGCGAAATGAAGATTGACCAAAGAATGGTTGCCCTAAACATTGTCGACGCCAGAATAACTAAAAAAATTTCTGACATGAGGCGAATTGAAAAAGAGCTTCGTGCGACTATTGCTTTGGCCAACACCGCTGCGGAGGATGACCTGGCGCGACTAACAACCGTTTACGAAAGCATGAAACCCAAAGTCGCTTCTGCACTTTTTTCAGAAATGGATGCCGATTTTGCCGCTGGATTCCTCGCCCGGATGCGTCCAGACTCAGCCGCCTTGGTTCTGGCAGGAATGCCACCTCAGAAAGCTTACGAAATCAGCGCCATTTTAGCCGGCCGCAACGCAAACGTCCCAAAAAACTGAAAATCAACATAATTTGTTAAATCTGTTTCGGCACATTTACCAGCATCGAAGCAGGTGCGAGGCGTGTTATGATCGGGATTGTTGGTATTATCACAATATTTGTGATGGTTTTTGGAGGGTATCTTGCCGCTGGCGGCAAAATGGGCATCATTTTGAAATCCCTTCCATTTGAGATGACGATGATCGGCGGTGCAGCCGTCGGCGCGTTTCTCATTAGCAACGACGGCCCCGGAATCAAACACACCCTTAAGGATGTTGGTAAGGTTTTCAAAGGACCGAAGTGGAAACCTGATGACTATCGAGATCTACTTTGCCTTTTGTTTGAGCTCATTCGTTTAGCCCGCCAGAACCCTGTTGCTATTGAAGAGCATATTGAAGAACCTGAATCATCTTCCATCTTTACTCGGTATCCAAAGTTGCTTTCTGACAAGGAAGCGATTGCGCTAATTTGCGACACATTGCGATCTGCCTCAATGAACTATGATGACCCGCACCAAGTCGAAGAAGTGCTGGAAAAGCGAATAGAGGCAAACAACCATCATGCCAACCATGGGAGCCATGCTCTGCAAACAGTTGCCGACGGCCTACCGGCACTGGGAATTGTCGCGGCTGTTTTGGGCGTGATCAAGACAATGGCCTCGATTGATCAACCTCCAGAAGTTCTTGGTAAATTGATCGGCGGAGCGCTCGTAGGCACCTTTCTTGGCGTTTTCCTAGCCTACGGGTTAGTTGGTCCATTCGCTGCCAAGGTCAAAACTGTTGTTGAAGAGGATGCACATTTTTATCAACTAATTCGCGAAGTCTTGGTCGCCAACCTGCACAACCACGCCACTAATATTTGTATTGAAGTTGGGCGACAAAATACTCCATCTCACAATAGACCAAGTTTTGCAGATCTTGAAGAGAGCCTGAAGGCAGTCAAACAAGAATCTGCAGCATGAAATACGTAGTTTTCACACTTGCAATGCTTCCAATGGGTGTTTTGGCAGAACCAATTGTCGTCCGCACGGCGAGTCATGATGGTTTCACGAGGCTTGTTTTAGATACAAATTCCAACCGCCCGTGGCGTATGAATCTTGGTGCTGAACAAAGCATTGTAAGTTTGCCAGGGCATAAAGACGGTTTCGACATTTCCGACGTATTCCGAAGAATTGGGCGGGATCGCATTAGGGAAGTGGAGAGTGACGAAAATAGTTTGACACTTCGGCTTGGATGCGAGTGCGCAGTTTCAGTTTATCCGAATGGCGACAATATGTTGGTCGTTGACATAAAACCGGGGGGCGACACTACAGAGTCCGATGGTGCCACACGAGGAGACGACGGAGACGGAGGTTCTTCCGGGGCCGAAACAGAGACAGACATTGCTACTTCTGCAACTGCAGAATTTAGATTCCCGCTGGTAAGTTTCACCGAACAACTCGCAGCTGCCGTCGCAAATCAGGAGTTTTCTGAGCCAGAAATAGGCTTAATCCAAGAAGTCGAAGAGGCGCCTCGTTCGCATCCAAAAATCAATGGCCGCTTCAACTTGAGTGTTTTCGAAGACAGAATGACGCATGGGCTTGGTTTAGCTGCAACACAAGGAATCCTCTCACCTAGATTAAATGTTACAGCCAATCGGCTCAAATCCGGTGAACTTTCTAGTAGCACACCACCAGCGGAACAATACCTGGAAGATCCTTTGGCTACAAATATTTCGGTATTCAGTTTTATTGAAACTCCTGACTTCGAAGCACCGCCAAAAAATTCTCTTGTTGCAGTTGAAGCTTGCCCAGATGGTTCCAACTTTCAAGTTTCAGACTGGAGCCCTACTGGAAATTTTTCAATGGACATCCAAAACCATCGTTCCAATATGTATCAAGAGTTCGATGTTCTTAACGAAAGCGCTGCGATTTCCCTAGCCCAAAGTTACATCGCATTCGGATTTGGGATTGAAGCACTGGATCTTCTTGATCGAATTGACTTACATGCCCCATCAAAAGCAACTGCTAAATATATTGCGGAAATTATTGCATACGGCGAGAGTGTTGAGATTCGTAACTTAGAACCATCAATTGTTTGCAATAATGACTTCTCGCTTTGGCGTGTTCTGAATCTTGGTTCTCCGGAAGAAATGCAACCAGAGGAATTGCAGGCCGCGGTAAGAGCATTGAGCAAATTACCCAAAGACCTAAGATCTATAGTTGCTCCAAAACTTAGCAAAAAATTTAGGGAAGATGGCATGCTAGACCTTGCGTCTGATGTGATGCGAATTGCAACAAGACCCAAAGGCGGAGTTAGTGTTTTAGGTGAACTTGAAACAGTTCAATTGGCTGACGCCAAGGGTGTCGATAGTGAATTAGCCCCTAAACTGAAGAGTATTTCAACAAGTAATGCGGAAGAAGCGCCCCTTGCACTTATAAAGTTTGTCGAAAACTCTATAGATGCTGACATACCGATTTCGGATGAAACGAGAACAATTCTTGAATCGTACATTCAAACGTTTCGCGGCAAGGCTCTTGAACAAGAACTCCTGGCAGCCTTAGCTCAAGCAAATGCGCAACCGGGAAAGTTCAAAGTAGCATTATCGTTGTCGAAAGATTTGCCGAGCCAATCTCAAAAGCAGATTCATGAGATTATTTTTCAAAAACTTGTTTCCAATGCAAATGACTATGAGTTTTCAAATGTAGCGTTTGAGTTTGGCCAAATGACACAGAATCTAAATCCGTCCTTAACTTTGGATATTGCTGAGCGTCTATTGCAAAATGGATTCGTCACGCATGCTAAAAAAATTGTGTCTACTAATACCAAAATTGAAAAGGGTCAGAGATCTGATTTACTTTATGCGCTTATTGCCTTGAAGTTAGGTAATTTCGAACTCGCAAAATCACTTGCCGAAGAACATCCAGGAGATCCTTCCACCGAAATCCGTACACGAGCAAATTCTGCTCTGGGTATTTTTGAAAATTTGAACGATACTTCGAGCCTTAGTTCAGCTCAGACGGCATTGACCCACCATCAATGGATGTCCATTTCTGAGGAGAAGGCAGAAAGTTCAGCAACTGAAGCTCAAGATATTGCGATTCGTTTAAATCTTGAAGCCAACCAAGGTTCGACGAATGATGTTTCAATCTCTTTAGCTTCCAGTATTGCAGATGCTATTGACTCCTTAGAGAGTGATGTTCTTCAACTCCTGTCGGCTGATGAGTTGGATATTTCAGCTATAAGCCAGTGACTTACAGAATATTAACCTAGTTAGTGGAATGCTAAATCGGCAACCATAGGTTCTGAAAATCGACAGTCAGGAGAGGAAAATACGGAATTTTGTTGAAGGAACGTGCGTACAGGCTAAATCGATGATAGAACTTCAGATTTTTTGACAATAGGCAGCTTATGAAAAGTATATCGATATTGCCTGTGTTAAACACCACCGTACTTTTGGCTTTTGCCTTAATGACAATTATAGTCATGATGATTTTGCCGGTCCCAGCGTTCCTGCTTGATATCGGACTGGCGGTATCCTTCTCTCTTGCTATTTTGATCTTCACTCTAACGCTCTTTATAGAGCGACCGCTGGAATTCTCAGCTTTTCCAACTGTTCTGCTTGCATCGTTGATGCTTCGCCTTTCATTGAATGTGTCTTCCACGAAATTGATCATCGGTGAAGGACATACTGGTACAAAAGCAGCCGGCGGCGTAATCGAAGGTTTCGCCAATTTTGTCATGGGCGGCAGTATTTTTCTTGGACTTGTTGTCTTTTGCGTCCTTCTAATTGTGAACTTTATGGTGATCACAAAAGGTGCAACCAGAATGGCCGAAGTTGGCGCAAGATTTGCACTTGATGGCATGCCCGGAAAGCAACTTGCAATCGACAGCGATGTTGCCGCTGGAGCTATCGATCACGCGGAAGCGAAAGCGCGACGGGAACGTGAACAGCAAGAAACGACGTTTTTTGGCTCTTTGGATGGCGCTTCGAAATTTGTGAAGGGAGATGCAGTTGCCGGTCTCTTGATTACTTTGCTCAATATTGTCGCAGGGTTGATTATGGGTGTATTCGTTCACTCAATGCCCGTTGGAACGGCCTTCGAAACTTATGCGATTTTGACGGTCGGTGACGGTTTGGTTTCACAAATTCCAGCAGTTATTATTTCGATAGCAAGTGCCCTATTGCTGGCGAGAGGAGGGACCATTGGCGCAACTGATCTAGCTTTGGGGCAGCAACTGGGTCGTCATCCTGCTGCTCTATATTCTGTTGCCGCACTTATGATGGTTTTCGCCGTCTTTCCCGGACTGCCATTTCTTCCATTCTTGGGAGGCAGTCTTGTTCTGGCTTGCGCTGGGTTTTGGCTAAGCAAGAAAGTGAATTTGGCAGAGCCCGAAGTACCCGACGTTAGCAATGAGACACAAGCACCAACTCAGACTCCAATCGGGGATCTTTTAGAGCTCGATGATATTCACGTAGAATTTTCGGCTGACCTTGTGAACATGGCATTGGATCCAGGCACCGGCTTAGAAGCACGCATTACAAACATGCGCCGACATATTGCCACAACTTTTGGTGTGATACTTCCAGAGATGCGGCTTACTGACAACGTTGGTTTGCCGTCTGGAAATTATGTAATTCGTATTCAGGGCGTAGAGCAAGCATGCGGAGAGTTGATCCCAGACCAAATTCTTGCTCTTCTTCCAGATGGAAATTCTACAGGTGATACCACTGAACCAGTCTATGGTGCACCGGCGCGTTGGATACAGCCCGACGAAAGAGAAACTGCTGCAATGAATGGCTTAACTTTGGTTTCGCCGCCGGAGGTTCTTGCAACTCATCTTCTTGAAGTCATTAAGTCAAACTTGAGCCGTCTACTTTCTCTCAAAGCCTTGAGGCGTATCTTAAACGAGCTTACGCAAATTTCTGATCCGGAACGTGCTGACGCAAATCGAAAGCTGTTGGATGAGCTGATACCTGACAAAGTACCGATCGACATCTTGCATACAGTTCTGCGCCTTTTGTTGGATGAGCAAGTATCTATCCGCAATCTGCCGTTGATTCTTGAAGCCATTTCAGAGGCCAGGCTTCATTTTTCCAGCCCTGATTTGATCTGCGAACAAGTTCGCCAACGCCTAGGATTTCAACTTGTTTCGAGTCTTCGTCGCGAAGATGGTACAGTCCCGCTCGTTCAACTCGCCCCTGAATGGGAAGAGACATTCCTAAACTTCCAGATCGGTGACGCGACCTCTGGTGGGGATGTTGCGCTTCCTCCTGACATCTTCAATAGCTTAGCCGACAAGGTAGCCGATAAGATTAAGTCAGCAAATGACACAGGGATTTTCCCGGCAATCGTTACAAGTACTGTCCGCCGGAGATTCTTGAAAACGCTAGTTCGTGCAAAAGGAATCGGAGCGCCAGTCTTATCATTTGAAGAAATTGGAATTGACGCCCGACCCGCTCTGGTTGGAGTTGTTCCAACATGATCTATTCTTTGAGCCAAATTTTCGAAAGTTTTAGCATCATTTGGTTTACGCTTTTCTTCGTGTTTGTGCGTATAGCGGCTTGCGTTGCCTTTCTCCCTGGATTTGGAGAAAGATCTGTCCCAACCCGAATAAAGCTTGCCGTCGCTATCGGATATACTGCGGTCATCGCGCCGCTTTTTGTCAGAGATGTTGAAATAGAATTTGGTATTTTGGTGATATTTTCAGAATCAATCACCGGCGTGATGTTTGGCTTGACTCTTCGCTTCTTTGTGATTGCATTACAGGTTGCTGGCGTTATCGCTGCCCAAGCAACGTCCCTTTCACAGCTTATGGGTGGTGCATCTGCCGACCCTATGCCGGCAATGGGGCATATACTTATCGTTGCGGGTTTGGCATTGGCAGTTATGACGGGGTTGCATGTGAAAGCTGCGCATTTTCTAGTTCTTAGTTACGACCTTGTTCCTCTCGGCAACTTTCCCAATCCTAGTATTTTTTCTGAATGGGGTGCGCAGCGAATCGCTGAATGTTTTTCTCTAGCTTTCACCCTTGCGGCTCCATTTGTAATTCTATCTGTGATTTACAATCTGGCGCTTGGGGCAATTAACAAAGCGATGCCACAGTTAATGGTTGCTTTCGTGGGTGCGCCACTCATCACCGCAGGTGGTCTGTTTATTTTGTTTTTGTCGGCTCCAGTTGCGTTGTCAGCTTGGAAGGTTGCGTTTGACTCTTTCCTGTTCGCGCCAGCCCAAGGCTTCTAATGTCACAGGGAAGCGACCAAGACGAGGCGGACAAGTCGTATGAACCAACACAAAAAAAGTTGGATGACGCCAGAAAGAAAGGCGACATCCCAAGATCAACTGACCTAAATGCAACTGCAGCATTTGCAGGGTTCTTTCTCGCACTTGTTGCGTTGTCCGCTGGCTATGGTGAGGGCTTATCCAGCAGTTTACTTGCAGTACTCGAGGATGTAGCAAGGCACTCTGATATCTTCTTTTCAGGAAGCCCACAGCCGTTTTCATCGCAGTTAGCCAGTGGAGTATTTCCTGGCCTTACTCTTCTTTTTGTGATTCCTGCCGCCTCAGTAGTTGTTCTGCTGATTGGCACAAAATCAATCTTGTTCGCCCCTTCGAAAA
>CAYTPS010000233.1:7810-8230 GCA_964439245.1 uncultured Pirellulaceae bacterium
GGTCTCCTTCGCTTTCTTTTGACTCAACCATCAATTCTTTTCGAGACATCAACAGTTTTCGACGATGCTCGCCCCTTCGAAAATTGCGCCAAAACTGAACAAGATCTCCATCAAAAGCAATGCTGCGAACAAATTTGGAAGAAGTGGTCTCTTTGAATTCGCAAAAAGCTTTTTGAAGCTTGTGCTGTTTTCGGTTTGTCTTGGGGTTCTTATTTTCAATAACTTACCAGATATGGTTGGATCTGCAGGTACGGAACCGCCAATGGTAGTTACACAACTCTGGGAAATGTTGCTGCAGTTTCTAAGCCTAGTAGTTTTAGTGTCTGCAGGTATTGGCGTAATCGATTTTGCTTTTCAAACGGCCGAGCATCGTCGAAAACTGATGATGTCGCGAAAAGAATTGATGGATGAGTCAAAAGA
>CAYTPS010000234.1:0-8166 GCA_964439245.1 uncultured Pirellulaceae bacterium
CGTTTGCCATTTGGGTGTGCTTTTTTCGGTGGTCGAAACGTCTGTCATTTTGATTCTCCGGTCACGAATTAGGTTTGCTGTTGGAACCACCGAAAACAGAGGTGGCCTTGAAAAAAAAACGATTTTTTCCGTGACATTGGCTGCAAATCAGACACATACTGGTAGGCACCATGGAAGCCACACCAAAAAACAACCCGATTTCCTTGGAAAACGATGATTCTTCTATGCAATTGGTTGAGGAAGCCAGTGCTGGATGCTCGGATTCGTTTCGCCAATTGGTAGAGCAAAATCAGCGGCGGATTCGCCTGTATTTGGGAAAATATGTCCGTTGTTCGACTCAGGTCGATGATATTGCTCAGGAAGTCTTTTTGGTCGCCTTTAAGCAATTGGGCAACTTTCGCGGAGAGGCCAAGTTTTCGACTTGGCTGTTTGGAATTGCCCGCAACAAGGCTTTGGAGTTTCTCAAAGCCGAAGCAAAAGATCGCAAGAGTCAAAAGAAACTTTTCGAGGCCGAAGTCGCCACTCAGCAGTTCACCAGATTGCGAAGTGCTGGCAATTACGACCTTGAAGAGCAACGGATTTTGGCCATGCAGTCGTGCCTGGATCAGCTTCCCAAACCATCGCGCGAATTGATCGATCGTTACTATTTTGATCATCAAACCGCGACCAGTATTGCCAACCAATCGAATATATCCAACGGGGCTGTTCGGATGAAACTACTGCGTATTCGCCAGATTTTGTTGAAGTGCATTATGGCTCGATCGCAAGATCCTGACGACAAACAACCGGTGACGGAGTTTGACAAATGAGCAAAGACGACCACTTCCAAAAAAAGAACAACCAAGCGCCCAAAAGTTCAAAGTGGGCAAAGATCGTAGATCGACAGGGACGGCCTGCGCGAACAAGTAATTCAGATGAAGCCAAACCTACCGAGCCGCTTAATTTAACGCCGGAGCAGTTGAACGATCTAGAGCTCGACCGACAATTGAGAATGTTAGCGAAGATGTCCTCATCCGAAGACTCGTTCGTTGACAAAGTGATTGCCCAAACAAAGTCTGCTCCAGCCCGATTTGAAGCCAGCCCGGTTGCCGAGGACCGCGCTCGGTTGCCTGTCGTTGGACCCTCGTTGACCGCGCGAACTTCCGTGGAAGCTGCTGATCATTCAGATTCGGTTCCGCAGTACTCAGAGACCGTCGCCGAATCTTCAGACGCCTTAGCGGAGTCCAGTTCCACGGAATCGGCAAATGAAAAGACTGATAGTCATAGTCCAACGGTCTCACGGTCCAAAGAAAAAGCCGCTGGTAGGCGGCCTGTCACTTTACTTGCGTTGCTTGCCACGGTTCTGTTCGTCGGCTTCTTCTTGAGCAGTTTATGGTGGTCTGAGTCGGCTTCTGATGTGGCGGATTCGACAAACGCGAAAACGGAGACGGGAAAGTTTGTTGGACTTAAAGGCATTTCCGGCTCGCAGGATCAGTCGCCGGAGGATGCTGTCGATCGCGAAGCTCTGGTCGAACAAACAATGGAGCGCGAGGCGACCGATTCTTTGGCTGTCTCACCCAAGGAAATTGATCTGGAGGCTCGGTATGAAGCTTCCGAAAGTGTGGGCGATACAAATCCAAATCCGACCTTGGCAGATGCCCAGCGGAGAGTGGCTCCAGCAGTTGGCGTGACTGAAGACGGCAAGGCGGCCGATGAAGAGAACCTTGAGGATCGCGCGGTCGCCGAATATGCCTCCGATGGCCAATCGTGGGATGCACGGCTCGACTGGAACCTCGCGCTTCGATTCGAAAGAAACGGCGTTGGATTGGTTACGCTCAATGGCGAGCCGGTTAAAGCCATTTTTCTCAAGGACAACGCTGGGTTTTTGTTGCGGAAGGTTGCGGCGGAACTTAAGCGCCGAGTTAAGTATCTCGAAAACCGGCTTGGTTCTAAGGTCAGCGGTAGCATTGCCGTCAATGATTCTAGATTCAGCTTTGATGATCTTTCTCAGCTGGATAAAGCGGTCGAAGAAGTTGATCAAGAGATTTCTAAGTTGCTAGTTCCGACCACAAGGGTTGATGAGTTGATGAAGCTGCGTCTGGTCTATCGCGAGGAGCTTTTTGCGCAGCGCGATAGGCTAGGCATGATTCATTTGGCCAGTGAAAACCTGAGCTTCTACACCGAAGACGAAGTCTTCACGATTTGCTCAGTGTTGTCGGCGACTGAGGGGATATTGCGAGGCATGGCAAAAGAAAGATTGATATGGGAGAAAGAAAATGAAGTTCTGCCGACTAAATCGAAGCTGAAAAATCAGATCCAACCTCCAGAGTTTTTTCATTTTGCGGACAGCGGAGCTTTGATCCCACCAGAAGCGAGGTTCTCTGATCGGTCGATGACGGGTATCCAGAACCTTGGTCCTTTGGAGTTGCAGCAAATGCTCAAAGGCGCGCCGTCGGTTGATCTGTTTAGAGATATGAATGAATTTCGACGGGCAAAGGATTTTGTTTTTTCCAATGGCTCTCCTGCAATGAAACAGCAGTTATCCATCGATAAGATTGACCGCTTGTTGAGCGGGGTGCCTGTGACAGATGAAGCTCGAACGGTGTTGAAGGATAGAAAAGCACAAGCGGGGAGGAAACTGAGTGAGCTGATATTGGAGGTTATGCGGGGAGCAAACTCAAAAGACGGTGCCCCGATGGAACCGCTTAAGGCGGTATTGGCCGATCGTGCCGACCTACAAGGTCTTCCGCTTGTGATGGGAGATGAATGCAGAAGCAATCAGAAGGAAACCCGTGAGCTGAAGCAGGTTTCTTCCAACTTGGGTCGAACCATTGCTGCATTTAATGGAAGCATGGGGAGCCGAGATGTCACTCAAAACGATGCTTTCCGAAATTTGTCAGTCAAGAATATGGTTTCCCAGTCATTACGAGACCAGGGTGGCGAGCCCTCTTCACAGAAGTTGAAAACGATAGATCAAATCTTGCAAATTGATCACGCGCGTTTGCGATTGGAGATGATTGGGCGGCTGCGTAAGTCTGGCTCGGATATAGCACTACAGCTTTTGGTGGACAAAGCCAAATTCGATTTGGAGCCTGAAGTCCGTATCGCGGCTACAGCCGCTTTGGCCGAGATGAACCCTGATGACATTCGCGGACTGCTGCTTGAGGGATTTAAGTATCCATGGCATGTGGTCGCTCAGCACAGCGCGGAGGCATTGGTGCGATTAGATGATCAAGATGCCGTGCCGCAACTGATTGAGATGTTGGACCTGCCACACCCGCACTCTCCGTTTGAGGACAATGGAGCGCTGGTGCAGCGTGAACTCGTGGGAATCAACCACATGCGGAACTGCTTGCTCTGCCATGCTCCGTCGACGAACTTTTTAGATTCGGTTAGGGGAATTGTTCCGCATACAAGCATGCCTCTTCCGAAGCAGTATCAGGATTTGGCTGAAATGACGGGTGTCAGCGTGCCTTTGGCGATTCGAGCAGACGTCACGTATCTCGAACAAGATTTCTCGGTTGTACAACCCGTGAGGAACTCGGGGCCGTGGCCGAGTGACCAAAGGATCGACTACGTGGTCCGCAAGAGAAAGCTGACGGCTGCGGAGGCCAACAAGGTAATGCGAAAAATTAGCCGGGCGCCAAACCGTCATCGAGAGGCGATCATCTTCGCACTCCGGGAGTTGACGGGGGAAACGCCAGCGGACAACTCATCTGCCACATGGAGTACGCTTACTGCCGGCCGGGATCAGGGCGGAGAATAAGCCAAAGGTTCTCAAATAACTTCCCGATTCATTCGGTGCATCATCGGCATCAAGCAATTAGCTTTGGAAGATTTGACAGAGAGATCTGACGATAGGAGGATTGACTGCCGAGGCGAAGGCTTTTGTCGCCGCGGTAATCGGCGGCAGGTTTTGCGGCAACACTTTTCTTTGGAATCGAAATATGAATTCTCCAAACGCAAACCGGTCGCGACATTGGCCTCTTTGGCTGGGCGCACTGTTGTTTGTGCTCGTTGCGGGCATACTCGCGTTGCTCCTCCCATTTTCTGGGCTGACAAGCACGCGATGGAGTTCGCCTCGGTTCCTTTGGCTCGCCCTCATTCTCATTCTGCCAACATTCTTTTATTTCACTTACCGTAAGAAACTCCCGAGATTTTCACTTGTCACAATCTTTCTTCTGACGGGCTTAGTCGCCAGCGTGGTTCCACTGTCGAAGGTCGTCGGTCCTCCGTGGAAAGAAGTTCACCGTTTCCCGGGCGACGGGAACTTTGCAATGTCTGCTGATGGGAAATTGGTCGCGGCCGGCCAAGTGACTTCGATCGAAATACGTGAAACACAAACCGGCCGATTAGTACAAACGATCAAGATGTCGGCTGCTGAGGCAAAAATCAAGGCAAACCAAAGATGGACTTTTAGGATGGTTTTTGCCCACGATGGGAAATCGCTATTGACGTTCGGTTGGCAAACTTATCCTTGTTTGTTCGACATCGAAACCGGAAAGGAACAGCGGAGGTGGCCGCCAACCACCACCATCGGAAGCAGCAATATAGCCGCACAGGGCACGCGATTCGTAACCGGCACACCATTCGTAATCAAACCAAGCAGGATTAGGCAGTGCAAAGTCTACGACATTAAGCAGGATCAACCAATCTTGACGGTCGAGACAAGCAACGTTGGTTCGTTCTACCTTTCTCCAGCGGGTTCCCACGTTCTAATTGTAAAAGCCGATACCAGTAATCCATTGCTGCAATCGAGTGCAGAACTTTGGGCCGTTGACGAAGGACGGCTCGTCGCGACGATTCCTTTAGTACCGTCGACTCGGTTGCGAGGCGCCAAGTTCTCACCCGACGGCAAATTGCTGGCAGTCCCAACATCAACGGGGCTGGCGATCTGGGACGTGAGTCAACGGCGTCAACTATCTCAATGGAATCCGGCCTACTTCGACAAAATCTGGTCGATAGGATGGTCTCCGGACGCTAGCCGGTTGGCAGTAGTTTACAAAGAAGTAGATTACTTTGGAAAATCGAGACGTATGTCGTTCCAAACCTGCTCTTTGCTCGACCGACACTGCCAAGAGATCGCCACTATAGGCGGAATGAACGCGACCTTTTCTCCGTCGGGGGACCGCATCGCCACTGTCTATAAAAATACGACTATCTTCGATGGAGAAACTGGTGATTTTCTCGCTGATCTCCCTAGCCGAGTGGTATCCTTAAGCTCGGGTAGGCAAGCAATTTTCTTTTCGCCGGATGGAGTTTGGTTGCTTCATAACGGGATCGTTCATCAAAGAACCAGATCCGAGCGCTGGTATGGTGTTTATGAGCTGCCCCCTTTTTGGGGGCTGGTTCTCTTTCTCTCCGCCTTGATCGTCCAAATGGCCAAGTCGATTCCTTTACCGAGGCGATCAATAGCCAGCCCGCTCCAGCAGTGATGACATTCTCATTGCAGCGTAAAATAGCAGCCCCGATGACTGGAGCAATTGACTGAAAATGCTTGGAAATGGACGGTTTTTTGACATGGCTCCAAGGCGTGTTAGTATTGCGTGAGCCATCATCTCACTTTAGGCCATTTTGTGGATTCAAGACTTATGCAAATCAATTGCAATCAGAAGATTGTCTTCAGCGTGTTTTTTGCAACCTTTATGTTTTTGGGTTCGGCTTTGTCGGCGCAGCAATACGTTTTGGAAGCCGAGGACGGTACGTTCACTGGAGCCAACCAGATTCTTACAAGCACCTCCGGATATTCGGGCAGCGGATACGTTGGGCAGTTTGCGGGTGACAATGATCGATTGGACGTGAGCGTAAATTTGCCTCAGGCCGGAACCTATCAGTTGGACATCAGAGCGCTGGCAAATCTGGGCTACAAGGAACAGGATCTCTATATCAACAATCAATTTGTGTCGCGTTTGATTTTTGACGCCAGTACGCAGTTTACTGACTATCCACAGGGAATCGTATTTCTTGATGCGGGCGTCAATACCTTGAGTATTCGCAGAGTTTGGGGATGGATGAGTATTGATGCAATTCACTTGACACAAGAGGTTCAGGCGCCGCATGACTACGGTTTGGTCGATGCCAATCCGATCGATCCCAACATCACGCCTGCCGCGCGGGAAGTTTACGATTTTTTCCGTGAGCACTATGGCAGCCGCGTCGTCTCCGGTCAGCTGGCGGCATTTAATACTCTTGCAGGTATTACTACGCAGACGCCACTGATCAAAGGCTGGGATTTTCAAGCCTATACGACAGGGTATGCCTACCTGTGGGACAACAACATCGGCGGTCACACTTTTGGCTACTTTGATTCGATGGTCACTGAAGAGATCATTGACTGGTTTAATGATACCGACGGTCGTGGAATGGCGACGATTCAGTGGCATTGGCATCCACCGGCCGGCATTGGCAGTGCTCCCGGAACAAATTCTTTCTGGACCAGTGAAACCACTTTCGATATTTCCCAAGTGATCGATCCCAGCCACCCCGATCATCAGTATCTGTTGCAGGACATCGATTTTGTGGCGGCTGAGCTATTGCAGTTGCAAGCCGCTGGCGTGCCAGTCCTTTGGCGGCCGTTGCATGAGGCGGGTGGCACTTGGTTTTGGTGGGGAGCTCAGGGCCCGGATGTCTGCAAACAATTGTGGGATCTCGTTTACGACCGTATCGTCAACCATCACGGGGTGCACAACTGTATCTGGATCTGGTCAACGCCTGAGGAGGATTGGTATGTGGGCAACGATAAATGTGACATGATTGGATACGATTCGTACCCGGGAGCGTTCAACTACACGGCGCAAAGTATCGTATTCCACGAGCTTTACGAGATGAGCGCAGGTACGAAGCTGCTGGCGATCAGCGAAAACGGGCCTATCCCAAGTATCGATTCGATGATCCAGCAGGATGCGATGTGGGCCTATTTTGCGACCTGGGACGATTTCATCGTTAACGAGAATCAAACTTCGCATGTTCAGGCCACTTATCTGAACCCAGTTGTCATCACGCTGGAGAACAAACCTGAGGATGAGTTACTGGGCGACGTTGATTGCAGTGGCGCGGTCAACTTTTTGGACATTCAGCCATTTATTAATTTGCTTTCAAGCGGCGGTTACTCAAGTAAGGCAGACATCGATGGAGACGGTGCAGTCAGCTTTTTGGACATTGCGCCGTTCATTGCCATCCTCAGTGGAAACTAGCGCTTTGCTTACTTAGCATCGAAATCCTTCTGCGGCGGCCAATATTGGCCTGGTTTGCCGGGTTAAAACATGGAATTTGGTTCTTTTGCCCAGTTTCGCACTAAACAAGCCGCCAAGAATTGTCGAAGCTATCCACTTATTGATCAGGTCGGCTTCCGCTAAGTAGATTCAGTCCTTTGTTGGGGTCCGTCATGACTGCGACACGGTATGGCGCTCGGCACCAAAAATGCCCGCCATAACGCTCAATGTGGCTCAGATCCACCTGTTTTTGAAAAGCGAAGGGTTTCTGAGTTTTTGCGGTTGACGATTGCCCGCTGCGTCAATAGATTTTGCGGTTCTCTGGCCAATCGCTGGAGAAGATCTCTATCTATATATGTCCAACTCCCATTTTCGCGAAGCTGTGTATCTCACCTAGCGGAGTTTTGGGCCAAAACACGGAGTCAAACTGTGTGGGCGTACATCAAGAGATCGTGATCAAACATGAAAAATTAACACTACTGTTGAGGGTCTTTGGGTGGCTGGTGCAAAAGAAGTAATTCGCATTCGTATGGAAGCATACGACCACTCTGCGCTCGATCAAAGTGCACAGGAAATCGTGGAAACAGCTAAACGCACTCACTCTGAAGTGCATGGGCCGATTCCACTGCCGACTCGGATAGAACGGTACACCGTTCTATCTAGTCCCTTTGTGAACAAAAAGGCTCGCCAGCAATTTGAGATCCGCACCCACAAGCGTGTGATCGATATCGTTGAGGCGACTGCCAAGACAATCGAGGCTCTGAATAAACTCAGCTTGCCCGGTGGTGTCGAGATCAAGATCAAGGCGATCGCCAAGGGCGGCAAGTAGGTTGGTGGTTGCTAGTGTTGACCCGGTCAGCGGGATTTCGCTGGCCCGATAAAACAAAACGAGATTTATCTGTATGGTTTGGAAGTCTGAGGGATAAGTCCCCAGTGATTGCTGGGTGATCTTCCTTTAGGCGGTACCAATTGGAAT
>CAYTPS010000235.1:0-8162 GCA_964439245.1 uncultured Pirellulaceae bacterium
ATGCAAGAGATCGATGGCGTGATGAGCGAGCCATTTGAGACGCTGGCGGTCGAAGTGCCGACAGAGAAGTTCGGCAGCGTGATGGAACTGGTTCAGAATCGACGTGGCGAGATGCAGGAAATGAACGTGCGTGGCGATTTCACGCTGGCCCGCTTCATTGTTCCCTCGCGTGGTCTGATCGGACTGCGAACGCGTCTGCTAAATGCAACTGCCGGTACTGCAATCATCAATCATCGCTTTCTTGAGTTTCGTCCCTCTAGCGGATCTATTCCCAGCCGCCCTAACGGCATGATGGTTTCGATGGTGCACGGCAAGTCAAATGCGTTTGCCTTATTCACCTTGCAACAGCGCGCCGAAATGTTTGTTGGGCCGAGTGATGAGGTCTATGAAGGCATGATCGTTGGCGAAAATGCACGTGACAACGACCTGCCGGTCAATACAACCAAGGCCAAACAACTGACCAACATGCGTGCGTCGGGAAGCGACGACGCGCTGATCCTCAAACCGGCGCGAGAGTTTTCGTTGGAAGCAGCGCTGGAATATATTGAAAGCGATGAATTGGTCGAAGTCACTCCAACAAAGATCCGCATGCGAAAGATCTTGTTGAAAGAGAGCGATCGGAAAAAACAGGCCCGCGCCGCCAAAGCAGCTACATAGGCTCATTTTGGATCGGTTTGAAAAAAACCTACCAGCGCCATGCGGATCACGGGATTGCAGCAAGATGCCCAAATACCCGCCACGATTCACCAAGGGAATCGTCGAGCAAATCGACACCGAAAACTGGTCCATCATGGCAGGCAAAATCTACAAACGCGTGCTGAAAAAAACGCCGCCTGCAAGCGCCCTGCCACTGACAGATTCGCCCGCTGCGCGATCCAGGCCACTGCCAATGTCTTCTTCGAAGAAATCTACGTCCCCGGCGCTAGAGAGGATTTAGCAAGAAGCAATTCTGGTGACATCCCTCTGCACAAACATATGCGGAAGATGGGTAGTTTGCACAACACGCTAACAGCTGTTCTTCAACGTTTCGTATCCAAGAGTTTCCATGCAAAGGGTGATCTTGGGGTGGTGGTAAAATCGGTGATTTTGGTAATCTCGGAACAACTCCGCCTCGACAAGGATAGTCGAAACAGGTGGTCATATTCTGACAGGATTCAGTCTCAATAGAGCCCTGACTCAAGCAGGGTCTCTCGACGCGCTATGACCGGACATGGATGTCCTAAAAACCTTGCCAAGAAAACGCCAACGCATCGACTGCGCGTGGTATTGGCTGCGTGCGCGTTACTTATTACGGCGCTGAATTTCTCGGTGTGGTCAGACACTTCAGTCGCTCGCGCGCAGTTCGAACAAGGCAATAGCCCATTTGCTTCAGAGCCGACGCGTCAGTCAGCCCCCTATCGTTATCGGATCTCTTGGGGCGGCGGTCAGAACCAAGCTTGGCAGGGCAGCCTGTCGACTAAGACGGGAACGTTTTCGAATGTCGCACCGCTTGGATTGAGCCAAGACTCGTCCATCACAGCGCTGCAGTCGAATGCTCAAAGTATTGCAATCCAACAGCGTTCGCCTACGTCGTACGACGGTTTCGATTTCTCGATTTCAGGGTCTGACCAAACGTCGATCAACATCCAATTGACTGCAATGGACGGCTCCGGCGCCCAATGGCAAAAATCAATCTCTATCGCAGAACTTTTGGATGCTGACCTAAACGAGGCACTGGATGAATTGGGGCATGGGATCTCCATCGCGCGCGTTCCGGGAGATTCAATTCAGGCGGACTTCAAACGCGATCATCTCGTATTTTCACCTAGTGAACCGATATCAGTTGCTGTTGCGGGACGACGAATGTCGCTGCGTTCGTCGCAATCCTCGTGCCGAATGAAAGTGGTGAAGGCACGCCAGTCAGGGCCTCCATTGTGGACCGCCAATCAACCGCTCAAGATTGACGCTCAAGGTAATTCACCACAGTCGGTATTTGAGTTCAATGCCCCCGACAGCGAAGGAGCCTACGATCTTATCATTCAGATGGAAAAGAACTGGTTATCGGGCTCGATCACTGCGAATAGCAAAGCAGTACGTCCGTTGGCCGGCAAAAAATCGCTGGTCGTTCGAAGAGTTCAATTCGTTGTATTAAGCCCAAAGAAACCCAACCAGCCAATTCGCCAACCAGCCGCCAAGCAACTCGTCCAAACGCTCACACCGGAGCAATTACTTGCCGCACCTAGTCGATGGGCCATTGGAAAAACCGAACCACAACTGCTTTCGTCAGATCCAGCAGCGATCGTCCGCAAAGGCGGTCAGTCGTGGGTTGAGCTTCAACCGGGGCAATGGCAGGCAATCGCGTTTCAGATCGCTGAGCCGGGAAAAGGGCATACGATAGAGCTCGATTTCGACAACAGCGGACCGATTGCGGCGGGGCTGAGCATTCTGGATTTTGACGCCAACGGACAAGTTCCCATCAACGGAGCCGACTCGGGGATCTTTGTTCCCGAATCACTTGTTCATCAATTCGAAGACCAAGCGGAAACCAACCGACCTGAGACCAACGGCAAAGATTTCTCAAAATCGATCGTCGGCAAACACAGCCTGAAATTTTGGCCGCGCTCAAAAACGTGTTACCTTTTGGTTGCCAATCAATCTGAAAAACACGCGGCTCGCATTGCGACGTTGCGCGTGCTCTCTGGGGCCGATTCAGCGAAGCGCGAAACCAAGTTTCCAAATCACGAAGCCGAGGACGCGCTGGCAAAGACTCGACAACGACTGGCATTTTATACGTCGGCCAATTTTGCCGAAGGTCTGAACGTTGAAAAGTTCTTCGACGCGCGCGTCAACCAACCCCTAGATGACTGGGATGTGTTCTACCAAGGTGCGTTGCGGTTGGTGGATTACTTGAAAGAATCCAACTACCAAGGAGCAATCATTCCCGTCGTCATCGATGGGGCGACTCTCTATCCCAGCCAACTGTTTCGTGGCTCACCCAAATCTGATTCGGGAACTTTCCAAAGTCTGGGACAGGACCCGGTTCGGAAGGACGTCTTACGGATGCTGTTGACGATTTTTGAGCGCGAGAACCTGACGTTGATACCTGCTTTCGAATTCTCAGGGCCTGTTGCGCGGATCGAGACACAGCGTAATCTTTCGGAGAATGATATCGACATCCTAGATCTGTCTGCAGAGCTAGTCACCGAGGGCCTCGAAGATTTCCCTTACTACAACCCGTTGTCACAGACTGTTCAACAGCATGCTTTGGACGTCATCTCCGAAGCGGTCCGACGGTACTCAGACTATTCATCCTTGGGTGGTGTTTCTCTGCTGTGCCGCCCAAACTCGTGGACGATATTGCCGGGTCGCCAATATGGATATGATCGCAAGACGATTGGTCGATTCCTAGATTCGCTGCCTCTGCCACCGGAATCGTTGAAAAGTCATCAAGATCTCATTGAGCATGTAACTGGCGATTTTCGTGAGCAGTGGATCCAATGGCGCAGTGACCAGATGTCAGACTTTTACATGGCTTTATCAAACGTAGTCACAAATGTATTGCCTGAGGGTAGGCTTTTGATTGCTCCGATCAACCTTCACAAAAATGCCGAGATAGCATCGCAGTTGAGTCCGAATTTGCACTCGTCGGTTGATGTTGCGCCGCTGCTTCAGCGTTTAGGACTTGATCCTAGACGTCTTGAGGAATCTGATTCGATTGTTCTACTCAATCCACAATCGATACCTTCGACGACGTCTCTACCGCGCGGACGTATCGGTCGACAGACCAATGAACTGGCAGACTTTCACTCGTTTTTCAATTCGGAAAGAATCGAAACTGGCACTCTGTTCTATCAAGAAGGAACCTGGGCGCATTTCGCACAATTGCAGATGCAGCCTCCGTTTGATAATCAAATCGGTCGTCTGATTCGACGGCAGCATTTGACGCCGTCAGGAATATTCACTCGCCAACCCATGGCTCGCGCGTTGCATCGATTGGATAGTGCATTATTGATCGATGCAAGTGACTCATTATCGATGGTGCCCAGCAATACTACCGAAAGCTTCACGCATGTTTTCTCGAAACTGCCAAGAAAGAAGTTTTCCGAAGTTCCACTGCGAGTTGAAGCTTCCACAGATTCGGCCATCGACGGCAGTGCCGGTCCGCATGGCAGCTGTCCAATTGCTGTACGTACTTTGAAGACCAAGGATCGTACGTACCTGTATTGTGTAAATGATTCGCCATGGCCTACGGTAGTAAACATCCATCTAGATTTCATAAATCAAGCACCCAAAATGCTACTGGCCAGTAGCGCAAATGCAGGCCGCAATTCCACATTGGATCAGAGGCCTGAACGGACGTTTCTACCTTTCACCGACGATTTACCATGGAGCCCCTTGCCCGAACATGGTGGTGATCGCGGGATCGCCATTGAGCTACCCGCTTATCAGGTCTGGGGAGGAACGTTTGCAACCAACGCCGTCGGAGTTTCGCACTTCGATATCAAACTGCCGAATTCCGGAGAGAGAATCCACGGTGCATTGCGAAAGAAGATCTACCAATTGCAAGCAAAGTTGAACCTTGCCACATCTGCCGATTCGATCGATGTGTTGACCAACCAAGACTTCGAGATCAAAGGGCAGGGGTCTCTCGATGGTTGGCAATGGGACGATCAAGCAAACGAGCAGATCCATTTAGAGCCGCAAGAAGGCTACAACAGTGCCGCTTCACTGCGCATGAAGACCGATGGCCAGAGTGTCTGGATGCGCAGTAACCGTTTTGCACCTCCTGAGACAGGAAGGCTATCGGTTACCGTTTGGATCAAGTCAATCGGAACTGAGCAACCTCCTTTGCGATTAGCGATTGAAGGACAGACGCGCTCGTCGACCTATTACCGCTTTGGCGCTATTGGGGCCTTGGCTCCTGATTCGGGCGTCAACCAGATTGACAATCAATGGCGGCGATTCGCTGTCCACTTTGACGATTTGCCCACAGAGGAACTGATCGATCTACGAATGGGATTTGATTTGATGGGCGCTGGAGAAGTACTGATCGACAACGTGCGTGTTTACGATCGCTGGTTAGATGACAAGGACACCACGGCAATGACACAGCTTCTAGCCAGTGCCGTCGAACTTCTCTCGCGCCCGGATGGATTCGAGAGTTGCCGCAGAATCGTTGAAGGTCATTGGGCGCGGTTTCTCGATGAGTACACTCAACTCGCTCCGACAACAGACTCAATTGAAGATACATCCAACATCGATCAACGTGCGGCAGGACGGGGATTGGGCAATGAGATATATCAGGACTTCGCTCCAGTCTCTGACGATAGTCCGCTCGATCAACAACCGACCTCTAGCTCCCCCAGAAGAAGAGAAAACGGTCAGCAAGGAACTTCGCTGCTGCGAAGATGGCGAAACAGCCTGAAACCCCGCAAGTAGTCTAACGAGAAGTCGCTGTCCCAGCCTAAACCGCGCCGGTGCCTCAGATGAGTCGATCAATAAGTTGCTTGGGCAATCAGTGTTGGACATTCGCCGTCACCAAGCCCAACCGCTCTTTGAAGGCTTCTTCACCGTGGGTAAATTCCAGATCGATCTGCAAAGCGAAAAATGGAATACCCTCCAACTGGTTAGTGGCGATCTTCACTAGATCCTTGTGCGTACAAATGATTCGGTTTGCCCCTTTCTCTCTAGCCAACTGAACCACGCTTTGGATGTCACTACGGGTAAAAGTATGGTGATCGGAGAAGAACTTTTGCCCGACGACATTTGCCCCGGCGAGCGTCGCTGTCTTAATAAAGCTTTCCGGGTTGCCGATCGCACAACAGGCAACCACGGGAACCGCTCCAAACTCGCTGATCTCCATCGACTGCCCGTCGAACTGCAACCAGCACTTGGGGACCGTGTGCGTCTGACAGACGACCGGCTGAGGGTGATTTTCGGCTGTCGCTTGAGATATCACATCGAGAATGGAGTCGATCGCCACCTGATCCACCTGCTGGCATCGAGTGATCACGACCACGTGCGCGCGGGATAGACTGCCAATCGGCTCACGCAACAACCCGCGTGGCAACAAGTGACCGTAACCAAACGGATTGGTCGCATCAATAAGTACCACGTCCAAATCTCTGTGAAGACGGCGATGTTGGAATCCGTCGTCCATGATCAGGCACTGAGACTCGAGTTCCTCGATGGCGATGTACGCTGATTTGATCCGGTCGGGATCCTGGAGCTGGGGTACATCAGGCAGGCGCTGCTGCATCTCAAGTGCTTCATCATTTGGCCGGGCGGCATCGCCAGACCGCTGGCCCCCGTATCCACGACTGATGATCGCTACGCGAAGCCCAAATGCGCGTAAGCGCCGACAAACCCAAATCACCATTGGAGACTTACCCGTTCCTCCAGTGGTTAGATTACCGATGGAGATCACGGGAACATCCACCCGGGTAACCGCACTTGTGTCACGCGTATATTTGCGATTTCTAATTGCGACCGCTATGCGATAGGCTGGCGTTAAAGCCCACAAAACCATCCGTGTCACCGCCGCAGCCAGCCCGGTCTTCTCGCCACTGACAATATCAAGCAAGCTGGTTTTTGAAATCATCCGGGCAAATCTTCAGTGGATTGGCGATTCGAAATGTCTGTAACTCGTTGGTTTTTGACCGAAACGCGGTAGGCGATAAAATATGCGGCCCGCAAAGTTTGCCTAATTAAGGCGACGTGGTCAACTGGCAGGCCTGACCAGATCAGACCATCCGGCACGCAACGCCCTCTGTTTCGGCAAAATAAGTACTTCCGGCTCTTTAGGATTTCCCGGCACGCCGATTGTCCGATAAAGACCCGGCCGTTGTCCTGTAACGGATTCTGGCTCATCCCAAATTTGTGTTCCATCGTCGTTGAGAAGTGACTCATGAATACTACGCCACTAAGTAAATGTTTCTTGATGCTGCCTTTAATGCTGCTGTTGGCGGTTTTAAGCTCTTCAGTTGTCATGGGACAATTCCCTGATTCAGACGATTCGCCATTTAAAGAAGAAGCAGGCGCTTTTTCTGAACTGGAAGACAGCGGTGCGGATGAGGATCTTGGCAGCGCACGAGCACGGGCTCGGGCACGAGCTCGACGTCGAATGGAAAGTAATCCCGAGCGACGTGACGAGTCTCGCGAGCGGCGTACAATCCGCCCGCGTTCGGAAAGGCGTGACGACGATAGCCCATTTCGACGTCCGCCAGAGGATCTGGACGAAGACGAATCCAGCCAGAAAACAATTCTCAATGATCGGTTCGCCGGATGGCAAGAGGCCAGCGATGGTCTTGGCGAACGACGAATCGGAGAAGCTCTTCGGTCCAATTGGGTCATGGTCAGTCCAACAGGAGTTTTAGAAGGAACGGTTCGTCCTATTGATGGTGCTGAAGTTCCTGGCATGACGATCTATCTGATGAACAAAGGGCGATTGGTCAAAACGGCCGCCGTTCAAGAAGACGGAAGTTTCGCTTTCAATAACGTTCGGCGAGGCGCTTATTCGCTAATTGGGTGGGGCGACAAGGCGTTCTTTGCTTTCGGTGCCAATGTTCTTGGATACACCGAAGACGCAGACGAATCCACTCCGACGTTCATCACGACCTACGCCTTCCAGAACGCAACGACGATCAATACAGACTGGATTCAATACTTCACTCCCAACGTTGGCTACCGAATCTACGGTCGGCATCTAGATGGCGAAGGACCGGATGATCCAGAGCAGCTTTTCGGCGTGGAAGGTCTAACTGAATATCAACCCGAAGCAATTCCATCAACTTCAGTCGGTGGTACGCCAGTATCTCTGACGCCTGACGGTCGGCTGATTGGTCGCGTCCACCAATTGCGGTCTTCGGACGGTCGGCCGATTGATGTTCGCAGCACAAAAGTAATGCTGCTTAAGCGTGATAGCGTGGTTGCATCGACAACAACAGATAACTATGGAGTTTTTGAATTCGAACAAGTACCGCCCGGCGGATACGGACTGTTGGCTGCTGGCGTCGATGGCGTTGGGTTGACTGGGCTCCAAGTTGTCGGTGGCGACACCATGGAGATCAACGACGAAGGTGAGTTGGCCGACGCTGGCGAAGGCGGTGAACCGTTTGACTTCTGTCTTACCTCTGCTGAGATGGCCGGTTGGCTGAACCACTACGCGATTGAAGTCGCTTATC
>CAYTPS010000236.1:0-4878 GCA_964439245.1 uncultured Pirellulaceae bacterium
CCTCGGAACGGACTTTGATTGATGCGGCAATTGCCACGTCAGCCAATGCTGTAGAGGCTTGGGTCAGCGAGGGGGTTCAGAAAGTCATGAACCGCTTCAACGCCGACCCCGCCAAAGCCAAAAAACGGGCTGAGGCAAAGTCAGAGAAGACGGATGACAAGAGGAAAGATCGGACAAGTAACGATCTGAGCAACGAACCAAGTGCAAAGTCCGTTGAGACTGAGCCTGATACAAATTAAATTTTAGAGTCGAATTACAAGGAAATCGGAACGTGGCAAAAAACGTTTACGAATGCATGTTCATCTTCAACGCTAACTCCTATGCGAAAAATCCCGCAGGCGTGGCGAAGAACGTTGAAGAAATGATCAAAAGCGTCGACGGCAAGATCCTAGCCAGTCGTCTGTGGAATGAGCAAAAGCTCGCGTACCCAATCAACGGCCAACGTAAAGGTGCCTACTGGTTGACCTACGCGGAAATCGATTCGCTCAGCGTGGCCAAGCTTAATCGCACGGTCCAGTTGAACGATAGCGTTTTGCGTCATCTCGCGATCAAAATCGATCCACGACTGGTTGATACTATGGTGGCCGTTGCCAAGGGCGAAGCCGTTGCGGAAACTCCCGCAGAAGGCGAAAAGGCTGAGGGCGACGCAACTCCAGCACCTGCCGCAGCCAACTAGGAAATTTTATAGCGAGCAACGCGACCGTGACCAAACGTGTCATGGCTCGTGGTAAGATAAAGGAAACTGACAGGCAATAAATTGCCTGGCCTTTCGTCCTTTTTGATCTGTTCGGAGATTACTCATGGCCAGTTACAACCGAGTCATTATTGTTGGAAATTTGACACGCGATGTCGAACTACGGTACATCCCTTCGGGAACCGCGGTGACCGATATCACGCTGGCCGTCAATGAACGTATCAAGCGCAATGACCAGTGGGTCGAAGAAGCAAACTTCTTTGATGTCACCATGTGGGGGCGGACGGCAGAGGTTGCCGCGGAGTACCTTTCCAAAGGTTCCAATGTTTTGGTCGAAGGTCGCCTCAGACAAGAAAAGTGGGAACAGGACGGCCAGAAGCGTTCAAAGGTAAAAGTCATCTGCGACAAAATGCAGATGCTAGGCTCCAAAGGTGGAGGGCAGGGCGGCGGTTCCTCTTCTGCTCCAGCACCACACCAACGACCTCAGACACAACAACCAGCGTCCCAAGCTCAACCAGCACAAGGGCCACCACCGGAAGATGAAGTCCCGTTTTAGGATTCGATTCTTACCGGCCGTAAAAATCATTAACTAGTTTGTCACGACGTGACGCCAGATTAGAGAAAGTCCAATGCCAAGTACAAAGATGAAAAAGAAGAAGCGTAACAAAGGTCGCTTCGAGAGACTTCCACGCGGAGCCAATGGTGGTGTTGAGTTACTGTTGATCCAGTCTGTAGATCACCTTGGCAAACAAGGGGAAGTCGTTGAAGTGAAAACTGGCTACGCCAACAACTATTTGTTGCCGCAAGGTTTGGCAACGATTGCTAGTGACCATCACAAACGAATGGTTGAAAAGCACCGTGCGAAGCTTCAGGAAATCGAGCAAGGACGACTCAAGGATCTCAAAGATCTGGCCAAAGTCATTGCCAAGCAGAGCATTACTATCGAAGCCAATGCCAACGAAGAAGGCCACCTATACGGAAGCGTTGCCGCTCCCGAGATCGTTGCCGCTTTGAAGCAGAACGACATTACGCTGACCAACGATCAGATCCGCCTCGAGGGCGTCCTGAAGGAGCTTGGACTTTACACCGTGAAAGTTCACCTTCATCAGGATATCGAGCCGGAGATGAAAGTCTGGGTGGTTCCACCGGTCGATGCCGACTCTTAAGCGGGCCCGCAGCGATAAAATTGAACAGAACACAGCCGGTCATTTTGACCGGCTTTTTTTGCGGCTCAAAGAAACCCATTGCCACCAGTGCGATGAATAATTTTTCCGGATTTCATTTTAGCCTTTCGCCAAAAACCAGTTTTCCCGGTATCATTTTGGATCGATGCGGCTTGCAGAAATAGTTTAGCTCCCTAACAAGTAACGGATTGATCTGAATCATGGACGACTCTAACTTTTTCCCATCCGACACCTCTGTCCGGAAAAAGAACAGTAGAAGAAGACGTGATCGCAAGCACTCCGCCGATCCGTTGGACGATCGCGAGGTTCCATTTAGCCTCGCCGCTGAGAAAGGTGTCTTAGGCAGCATGTTGCTGATGCCGGATACCTGCGACGACGTCGTCAACGTGCTCAAAGCCGAAGACTTCTACGATGAAGCCCATGCGAAACTGTTCCAGCACATCATGGACATGCACGGCAGTGGGAAGAAAATTGACATGCTGCTATTGCGGGAGCGATTGGCGTCCGCGAATGATCTCGAACTTGTCGGCGGTGCAGCCGGCCTTGCCGAAATTTTTACATCCGTTCCCAATGCGGCGCATGTGAATTACTACGCTGGAATCGTACGCAAAAAATCCACCGCACGAAATCTGATCGTCACCTGCTCCGACCTTCTCAACGACGCTTACCGTCCAGACACCGAATCCGAAGAACTGCTCAATCAAGCGGAGCAACGCATCTTTGCGATTCGCGAAACACGTCAGAGCAGCAATCTAAATCAGATGGACGAAGTCCTCAGCCGCGCCATGGACCGCATGGAAGCTAGGCTCAGTGGTGAACCACAAGAAGGGACGGTAGAGTCTGGCTTCACCGATCTGGACAAGAAAACAGGCGGACTGCACGCTTCCGAATTAATTATTCTGGCGGCTCGGCCTTCGATGGGCAAAACGGCTTTTGCGATGAACATCGCAGAGAACGTGGTGATTAAATCAGGTGCACCGTGCCTATTCGTCAGCCTCGAAATGGGCGCGATCGAATTGATCGAACGAATGCTGTGCAGCTGCGCTAAAGTAGACGGGCATCGCTTGCGAAACGGCACGCTCGGAAAAGAAGATCAACAGCGTTTGGTAAAAACCGCCAATGAGCTTAGCACATGCCCACTGTTCATTGACGATTCACCGACTCGCAACGTATCGGAAATAGCTGGTGCTGCCAGACGGATCATTCGCAGAGAAGGATCGCTGGGATTAATCGTGATTGACTACCTGCAGCTAATTCAGCCGGATATGTCATCCGACCCTCGCCAAGAACAAGTCTCAAAAATGGCTCGCCGCCTCAAAGGACTCTCCCGTGAATTGAAGGTTCCTATTCTCTGCCTATCACAATTAAACCGTCAAACAGAAAACTCTGGTGGGAGCAATCGGCCGAAACTAAGCCACTTGCGTGAATCGGGAGCCATCGAGCAGGACGCTGACGTCGTGATGTTTGTACATCGGGACAGCTACTATCTAAAGGGTACCGACGAAGAGGCTGAGAAAGCCAACGAAGCTGTGATCATTATCGAGAAGCAAAGAAACGGTCCAACGGGCGACGTCGAACTTCACTGGGAAGGCAAATTCACGCGTTTCTCTAATAAAGCCCCCGATCGCTACAGCGAGTTTGACGAACTGCCGGCCGCTTCTTTCTAGCGGGCAATCGTGCCCGGACGACAGTTTCCTGTCTGGTGCTAGGACGCTGCATCACAGAGAACACCTACCAAAGACGCCTTCAACACCTTTGAGTGGCATTGAGGGCACTTCGTTTCACATGGGATGGTGGTTCATCGGATTTCGTTTCCTCAACTGCCCGATTATTCGGAATTAACACTACGATTCGTTCTAGCGTTATAGTGTTGAAAATTTGCCAACATCAAGTAAATTCCGGCTAAATCTCAACTAGAATCTGAATTCCCTTTTCATAATGGGCGGGAAGCTTTTCGTAATCTTTCCTATCCAACCCAGATATCATGTCAGGACAAATGGCCACGTCTGCCAACATCGCCCCCACCACAACGGCAACCGCTACGAAGGTCAAGGATCGCGTTATCGACGTGCAACTCGTTTCCACTGACGAACTATGTGGTGAACTGGCCGATCGTTGGAATTCACTTCGTCAGGCCAACGAACATCTTTCAAGTCCCTACTTTGACATCAATTTCATCAAAGCGGTCTCTAAGGTTCGGGATGATGTCAAGGTCGCGATGTTTCTCGAAGATGATGCGATCGTCGGCTTCCTGCCGTTTCAACTAAATGGCAACCGCAAAGCCGTGCCAGCCGGTGGGCGTCTGAATGACTACCACGGCATTATTGGGAATACCAATGACATCGAGTCTCATTTCAAAAAGTTATTCCAAGCTTGCGACATTAACGCGTATGCGTTTCACGCCATGCCTGGAGCATCAGATAGCTACGAGCCCTACGCGTTTCGCGCGGTTCGAGCTCATCACCTGGACCTTTCCATTGGTTGGGAAGCCTATCGCAAATGGGTTCGCAAGCACAGTTCAACGGTAAAGCGCCAAGGACAAAAGACACGGAATCTAGAAAAGGCCGTAGGCCCGATTCGTTTTGAGTTCGACTCTCATGAGGGCGATACTCTTGAGAGGCTGATAGAACTCAAGAGCGGTAAGTACCAACGGACAAACACGTTTGATATTCTGTCCGTTCAATGGGCAGCTGATCTTTTGCGCGAACTTCAAAATGTCAAGCAACCAAACTTCCGCGGCATTTTGCAAGCGATGTGGGCTGGCGACGAATTGATCTGCGTTCACTTCGGCATGCTGACAGACAAAACTCTTCACTACTGGTTTCCAATTTTCGACCACCAATACGCCCGTTACTCTCCCGGCACTGAGATGATGATGCAGGTCGCTGAAGAATGTTGTGAACGCGGTATTGAGAAACTTGATCTTGGCTACGGCGACGACCCTTGGAAATTCAAGTTTTGCAACGCCAACACAGAAGTTTTAAACGGTCAAGTGAACTT
>CAYTPS010000236.1:4888-8140 GCA_964439245.1 uncultured Pirellulaceae bacterium
GAAGCCGCTCGCAAAGTCGATTCTTCGAAAAGTCTTTCCCGGCTTCGGCCAGTGGAACTTTCGATAGCAGACAGATCCGACGCGGTCGACATTAGGTAGCCAAAGGGGTTCTCGCGAACGCTCTCGGTCGGTATCTTGGCTTTGACGCAACAATACCACGATCCGTCAAAAGGGCCTCGCAATGAGCGTCGGATTCAAGTCACAGCTGTACCTTTGCTTGGCGTTCTTTGCCACGTTTCCGAAGTTGGGATTCGCGCTAAATGATAATGGCGCGAACCTGAAACTGCCGGACGGATTTGTTGGAGAGATCATTTACACAGTCCCTTCCGAACAGGGATCGTGGGTCTGCCTAACGAACGATCCGCAAGGACGATTAATCGCTTCAGATCAGTACGGCAAGCTCTACCGCATCACAACCGGTCGCGCCGAGCCGAAAGTTGAAGCCATCGACATCGAAATTGGAACGGCACAAGGTCTGCTGTGCGCGTTCGATGCGCTTTACGTAGTCAGTAACAATTGGAATCACTCAGAAACTGGACTGTACCGAGTCACCGACCAGAACGACGACGATCAATACGATCATGCCGAATTGCTGCGTAAGTTCGAAGGCCAATCCGAACACGGACCGCACGCTATAATTCTGGGCCCCGACAAAAAGTCGTTATACGTTTGTGCCGGCAACGCGACAAAAGTTCCCGATGTAGCGGCAACGCGACTACCGAAAACGTGGCAAGAAGACCAAATCATCACTCGCCTGCCGGATCCCGGCGGGCACGCAGTTGGCCGATTTGCTCCGGGAGGATGGATCTGCAAAACGGACCTCGATGGCAAATCATTTGAGTTGTTTGCTGCCGGTTTTCGTAACCAATACGACATTGCCTTCAATCGCAATGGTGACTTATTCACGTACGACGCCGATATGGAGTGGGACATTGGACTGCCATGGTATCGTCCGACTCGCATTTGCCACGTTGTTAGTGGGGCCGAATTTGGCTGGCGGTCTGGATCCGGAAAATGGCCCGAGTACTATCCTGACAGCGTTCGACCAGTCGACAACATTGGTCCGGGCAGTCCTACGGGCGTCGTCTTTGGCTATGAATCAGCGTTTCCTGCCAAATACCAGCAGGCTCTGTTTGTGGCCGACTGGAGCTACGGCATCATCTACGCAGTCACGCTTGAACCCAGAGGCAGTTCCTACCGCGCTACACGTGAGCAATTTTGCTCTGCACCAGCGCTTCCGGTCACCGATCTTGTTATCAACCCCGCCGATGGAGCGATGTACTTTCTAATTGGTGGCAGAAAGTCGCAATCCGCGTTGTACCGCATTCGCTACACAGGTTCTGAATCTATCGCACCAGTAGCCGCTTCGCAGGAGTTGACACCAGAAGCGAAACTACGCCGCACCCTTGAGAGTTTTCACGCGGATCCTTCAAAGATCGACTTGGATGTCGTGTGGCATGCGCTTGCAAACCGGGATCGCATGGTGCGCTACGCTGCTCGGATTGCGCTCGAACACCAAAGTCCCGATTCTTGGATAGGTCGTCTTATGACGGAAGATGACTCGAGGCGGATTATCGAGGCCTCCATCGCCTTAGTTCGCTCCGCTGGAGATTCGGATGAACAGAAACAACTCGCGCAAGTAGCTTTCGATAATGCGATTCAAAAATTGGTCTGGGCGAGACTCAATCTGGACGAAAAACTCTGTTTGATTCGTGCGATGGGACTTGCCATCTGTCGGTTGGGAGAACCGTCAAAGCAAATGCTGGAGACCGCAGGGAGACTTGGGGCTGCTTTTCCATCTGGGTTACGTGAAGTCAACAGAGAACTGGCGAAACTCCTAGTGGCCACCGGCAATGCAGGCGCGACGACAAAAACAGTAGAGCTTTTGGAATCGTCCACTGGCAATCTCGATCAAATCGATTTTGCATTGACTTTGGTTGACGCAAAGGCTGGCTGGACAAAAGAGCTACGTGTGCGCTACTTCGAGTGGTTTTTGAGAATCGCCTCGTCCAACGGAGGGAACTCGTTTGGAGGTTACCTTTCAAGCATCAAAAAAGTGGCCGTAAGCAGACTTACTACAGAGCAAAAGTCTGAATTAGAGGAGGTCATAAATCGTGAGGCAGATGAAGCCAGTGTTTCTACCCCGGCGGAAGTACGCCCGTTTGTCAAAAAATGGAAGGTCGACGATTTCTTACCGCTGGACAACGGATTACTTCTGACCGCGGATCTTGAAAATGGCAGGAAGTTGTTTTCGGCAACCACCTGTTACAACTGTCACCGAATACAGCTTGAAGGTGGCGTGGTGGGACCAGACCTCACTGCCGCCGGCCATCGTTTTAATCTCAAGGATTTACTTACGGCCATCATCGAACCCAGCAAAGAGATTCCCGACCAGTACGAGGCGACCATCTTTCAAATGGAAGACGGTCGACTGGTTACCGGTCGCGTCGGCAATCTCTCTGCCGATGAGTACTGGGTGCAGGAAGACATGAATGAACCGGGAACTTTTGTGAAAATCAAAGTCGACGAAATCGAAGCCATGACTCCTTCAAAAGTATCGATGATGCCCAGCGGCCTGTTGGACACGCTTGAGAAAAAAGAAGTATATGACTTGCTGGTGTACCTTCAATCCACCATGAGCCTCTCCCGTCCCTGACCAAAAGAACGGTCGTTGGCGCGATAAGGTTGGTCGCACAGCGATCGATGACTAAGTGCTTTGATACTTCGCTTTGTGAGCTGCGGCGACAATCACGTACTTGGCCGCCCACTCTTTCATGCCTGCTTGCTGTTCATCGGAGAGCGTTTTCTTAATTTTCGCGGGAGCACCCAGCACCATCGATCCGGGAGGCACAACCGTACCTTGAGTTACTAGCGCACCGGCGCCAACAATAGAGCGTTTTCCAATTACGGCACCGTCCATCACTGTCGCCCCCATTCCAATGAGACATTCGTCCTCGATCGTGCAAGCGTGGATGATTGCTGCGTGGCCGATAGTCACATCATTACCAACCACGACACCATAGTCGTCCGCCAAATGTACGATGGTTCCGTCCTGAACGTTTGTGCGGTCGCCAACGGAGATCGAGTTAATATCGCCTCGTAGAACACAGCCCGGCCAAACACTGGCATATTCACCGATCTGCACGTCTCCAAGCACGGTTGCTTCTGCGGCGACGTAGGCCGAATCAGCAATTTGCGGTTCTTTGCTTAAGTGTTTCGCAAGACGCTCTTGGGTAGTCATGGCATCAAATA
>CAYTPS010000237.1:0-616 GCA_964439245.1 uncultured Pirellulaceae bacterium
GGTCGCGCTTCAACGGCCGCGTTTGTGTATTCGTTTGTGGCAATTTTGGCGTTAGATTTAATGTTGGGCATCGCGTTAGATTCCATCTATTTCACTTATTATCCGGAAGGAGCCAGTCTGCTGTAGCGCACCGCTGGAACAAGTTGGAATGATCGAAACACTATTTGAACAACAAGATGCACTGGTCGAAGTGAAGAATCTGTCTGTAACCTTTGGCTCTCAAAGTGTTTTGCGCGACGTTAATCTGTCCATTCCACCGGGGCAGACATTGGTACTGCTAGGGGAGAGCGGTTGTGGCAAAACGGTGTTGATGAAGAGCATTATTGGACTGGTGCCGCCGACGCTTGGCGAGGTCTATTTCGATGAGGAGAATATCAATCAGTTGAACGACCGGCGGTTGAGTCTGTTGCGACTGCGGTTTGGATTTGTCTTTCAGAACGCAGCGCTGTTTGACAGCATGACGATCGGGCAGAACGTTGCGTTTCCCTTGCGGCAGCATGGTAGGTTCAGCTCTAACCAGATTCGCGAAATGGTATTGTCACGATTGTCCGAAGTCGGATTACCCGATTCGGTCGTATTCAAAAAACCGGCAGAGCTTTCGGGCGGGATGCGGACG
>CAYTPS010000237.1:626-8125 GCA_964439245.1 uncultured Pirellulaceae bacterium
AAGCGCGTGGGCCTTGCGCGAGCTTTGATCATGAATCCAGAATTAATCATGTACGACGAGCCAACGACCGGGCTTGATCCAATTATGAGTGATGTGATCAACGAGCTGATCATTCGAACCCGCCGTCGCAATCCGGTAACCAGTATTGTTGTGACGCATGACATGAATACCGCCCGAAAGGTAGCCGATCGGGTAGTCATGCTGATGCCACGTCACCGTTTGCAGGGCAATGAGCCGCAGGTGATCTTTGATGGCACAGTAGCGGAGTTGGATGCTTGTCGTGATCGACGCGTACAGCAGTTTATCAACGGTGAGGCGGGCGAGCGACTAATGGAACTCAGGGGCCAGCGGTCTGGATCGTAGTGAACTATCATGGATGAAAATTTACTCAGACTGAGAGTCGGATTGCTGGTGGTGATGGCCATCATCATTCTGGTGATATTGATCTTGCTCAACAGTGAGGGCTGGGTTAGCCAGTACGATGTTGTGCTAAAGCCGGGTTCTGCACCGGGAGTAACGATTGGCACTCCTGTTCGCAAGAACGGAATCTTGATCGGACGGGTGAAAGATGTCACAACCGAGGACGACCATGTTCGGTTGGTGTTGGGCGTTAACGAGAAAGAATCGATTTACGCTAACGAGGTTGCCTCGATCGGAGCAGAGTCATTTCTAGGGGATGCGGGCATTGAGATTCTTCCGTTGCCACGCGATCAACGTGGTGCGCGGGTGTCATTCGGTGATTCGATCTCTCGGGTGACGGTGAAACGGAATCCAATGGAAATCGTTGACATGGCGTTGGATCTGGAAGTGGAAATGTTCAAGACGCTAAAAACTGTTCAGAGCGCGGGTGAGCAAGTCAGTAGTGCAGGTGCGGGCATCGATCAGCTGGCGCAGACCGTTAATTCGGCGTTAACCAGCGATGATAGTGATCTCAAAATTCTGTTGACCGATTTGCGCAAGGCCAGTGCAAAAGCGTCCAGCTCGCTGGACAATTTCAATCGCATTTTTGAGAATCTTAACGATATCGTCGGCGACCCGACGCTCAAAGATAAAACGAACGAGGTGTTCGACAATCTATCGGCTGTCTTTCGCGAGGTGCGGACGACAGTGGCCGACACGCGCAAGACGATTAATTCGTTTGGCGGCGTGAGCAAACGCGCCAATAAAAATCTTGACAATCTCTCAGCATTTACTGACTCCTTAAAAGACAACGGACCTGAAATTTTGGAACAGGTCAATTCAAGTTTGAAGAACGTTGACAAATTACTCAGCCAAGCCAAGGGCTTTTCGGGGGCACTCGAGCGTCTGGAGAAGGCGTTCAGCAACAAGGACGGAACGATTGGAAAACTGCTTAACGACACGGCGATCTACGACGGCGTTAGGGAGACGGTCGAAAACGCGCGCGATGTAAGTGAGCGCGTCAAGGAATTAAGTATCAAATTGGAACCGATGGCACGTGACTTGCGCACATTTGCTGACGGCATTGCTCGAGATCCGGGGTCTCTTGGGATTCGAGGCGCGCTTGATCGCCGACCGACCAAGTCGGGATACAAAGGGTCGGCGCTCGGCAACGGACTGTTCCGCTGAAATTCAGTCGATACTAATGTAACAGGCGATTGACGTTTAGAGATCGATCGAAGAACTGCTGCCACTGTTTTGGTTGCGTAGTTGGTCCATCATGAAGCTGATCGCACGCCCGTAGCCGGCCACCGCTTTAGAGAACTGCTTCGATTTGACAGCCGATTCAGCCGTGGCGACCAGCGTTTTGAGTTGATCCCAGTCGACTTCCCAGCCCTTATCGACGGCCCCCTCTTGAAGTTCTTTCAGCAGTTTTGACATTTGAGCGGCAAACGCTTCCCCCGAGGGGCAATTAATTCGCACATACGGGCCGCGTCCAAATGCTTTACCGCCCACTGCGTTTCGGTCGGGAGCGACTCCAGAAAGCAAGAATTGGTAGAACAAAAAGATCAGACTTCCAACTGCAGCGACACCCGGCAGCGCTGCCGTTAGATAGCTGCCGGTGAGGAGGAACATCAGAACAAACAACATCGACAGGGCAAACACAATCGAGGCCACGATAACCGGAGTCGAACTGCCTCCGCTTGTTGAACGGGCACTTCGTTTGCCGGCTGTTTGGCTGGCAGCGTCTAGCGGAACGGGTTGATTCACTTTAACGATGACAACGGTGATGTTATCAGGTCCGCCGCGTAGATTTGCCAGATCGACCATCACTCGGGCGGCCTCGTTAGGGCTCATGTTTGCCATGATCGAGCCCATTTCTTCATCGGTGATGACACCGGTGAGGCCGTCGCTGCAAAGTAGAAACGTCTCACCAGCTTTTAGGGGAAACGGTCCCTCGACGTCGATCTTGCATTCGGGGTACGGGCCGAGTGAACGCGTGATAACATTCTTTGGGACTTTGTTGGCCGCTTCTTCTTCAGCGGTCAGTTGACCGGCGGCTTTCATCTCCCAGACCAGCGAATGGTCAAATGTCAGTTGTTCTAAGCGATTGTTTGACAGGCGGTAGACGCGACTGTCTCCGATGTGCCCCACGATAGCGGCATCAGGCAACAACAGCAGAGAGCTGCAAGTCGTGCCCATATTTCGGAAGTCTTCGTTCAACTGGCCTCGACGGTAAATTTCGCCGTTGGCACCACTCATGGCCTTGCGAAGGGATTCGCCGTTGGAGTCGTCGTCAAAACGAGCGTAGAGGTGAGGGATGTGATCGATTGCCAGTTTGCTGGCCAGTTCACCAGCAGCATGTGCTCCCATCCCATCTGCGACAATGAAGAGGTGCCCTTTCTTTTCCCAATGCTCGATGCTGCTGGCCAACGCCGCGGACATGTTGTCCTGATTGGTCGCTCGACGCATGCCGATATCGCTTAAAGAAGCGACCTCAAGATACGTGTTCCAATCGACCAAGCTTTCGCTCATTGTTGCAATCTACTTTTAAGTCATCGTTTCGGGAGCGAGCCGGCTGGCAGCTCGCTGAGTGGTGGGCACCATCGACCTCGTCGAGGGAGCAAACTCTTGTGCTAAATCAACATGGCTTTATCGGCAAAGTGGCTGCCGATTGTCCATTGGGCTCTCATCGTCCTGTGGAAGACTATAGGCAAGTGCAAAGGTTGGGAACCGGCTTCAACCCAAATTGAAACCGTATACAACCAGTGTAACCAGCAAATCCCGGTCGAAAAGTGATCTATCGGCAGAGCACGGCAATTAGTAACATCCTCAGCGATATACTGAAAAATTTGCTTGGACTTCTTCAAAACACGCCGAAAAACAGGCTCGCTATGTCCCGTAACCACTTTCATGACCGAGGTAAGGCGGACTCAATCGTTCGCAGCGCTGGGGCTGTGAAAGCGTTTTGGTTACTGGGGTTGTTGCTGTTGACTGCATCCTTTGGTTGCGTGCAGCGACGATTGATCGTGAAGACACAGCCCGAAGGTGCGGCGGTTTCAATTGATCGAAAACCGATAGGTTACTCGCCAGTTTCTGTTCCTTTCACGTACTACGGAACGCGTGACGTAGAAATAGAAAAAGATGGCTACAAACCGATCCGTGTTCAAGAGCGCGTTGATGCCCGCTGGTACAACCGATTTCCAATTAGTTTTTTCACAGAAAACTTCTCTCCGCGGGAAATTCGGGATCAGCGGATTCTGGATTTTCAACTTCAACCCAAAACGATGACCAGCGAGACTGAGTTGCTTGATCGGGCTAACGATCTGCGGACCAACGTGCAGCGCGGCACGATCGCCTCTCCGGTTGGTCGTTAATAACGTGGGGCGGTGTCTCCACAATAAAATCACCGGTGGGGACCACCGAGCTACTTTGTTCACGGCGGGCACTGCCGATCTGGGGCGGCGACCGAGAAAGAAAAGTGGTTTACTCTGCGTTACCGATGTCTATCATTGCATTGTGCAACTCATATTTGGGTGTCGGAGACATGAATGCAAAATCGAAAGTTACGAATGCTGGTAAAAAGTACTTGTGTATTAGTGGCTCTGCTGGTGTTAGGAACTGAAGTCGATCGCCTTGTGGCACAGACAGTGCAGTTGCCCGTGTTTCGAACATTTGGGGTGAGGACTGCGGTTTCTGTGCCCGATGGCGGAACGATCAATTTGGGCGGTGTAGGCAGGTCGAGTTTCGGTCGATCAGGCCAGTCGGGTTTTGGCCGTTTGCCGGGAGGTGCTCGTTTGGGTGGCCATTCGAGCTCACGTTCGTCTCTTTCGGCGAAGATTATTCGCTTGAAAGAACTTGAACAACAGATATTGGCCGATCATGCGGCTAACCGAATTCCGCCGAGCCAAGTGGAAATCAATGGCTCGCACGCTGTCCAAGAGAAAGCGGATTTCATCAGTCGCCACGTCGGTCGTTAGGTCGTCCGTCGAGAAGGTTTAGTCATCTTGAGCAACCGGCGCGCCTAGCACTCGCATCAAGCAAAAGCTCAGCAAAAAGATGATACTTCCGATGGAGACTCCCATGATGATCATTGCAGTGGTCGTCATTTTCTTTCTTTCCGTGATTCGTGTGGGGCAATTTTACTATCGGGAGATCATTCGTTCGGCCAATTGAATCTTCCTTGCTTCGACCACCGAAAGATGGCAAATGCAATCAACGCCAACAACAGCCCGGCTACCGAAAGAATAAGGTATACCGACCTACGAGCGACCGCATCGTTTTGGATGTTCTCGATGTAGCCGGGACCAGAGTTGTAGATCGTTGCTCCAAGGATGATCATCAAAAAGACAGGCGTTAGATATTTCAATATGAAGGAAACGAACCGTGGGACTTGAACAAGTGCGCCACGGCTTAGTTCTGCGGTACCGCGTTCTGTTCCAAAGACCCAACCGTAAATTACTGACTGAACGGTTGCCAAAACGACAATCAAAAACGTCCCAACCCAGAAGTCAATGTTGTCCAAGGCCGATAGATTGGCTGAATAATGGAATACAAATGCCGACCCGATCGCGGAGATGCCACCCAGCACCAGCGCGGCTGTCGAGCGGCTGACGCCAAGTCCTTCTTCAAAAAAGGCGATAACGGGTTGCAGCATGGATAAACTGCTTGTGATGGCCGCTAAAAACAGCATGAAGTACCAAAGGAATCCAAACAGTTGCCCGTAAGGCATCGCTGAAAAAACATTCGGTAGCGCGACGAATCCCAAACCGAACGTGCCGAAGCCTCCGGCAGCCGTTCCCAAAAAGATAAATGCCGCCGGAAGCGTAATTAGCCCGCCGAGGCAAACCTCGAAAAACTCATTGGTCGCCGTTGCTGTCAATCCGCTTAATGCAATGTCTTCCTTTTTTCTAACGTAGCTGGCGTAGTTGATGATCACGCCAAACCCAACCGACAGGCTAAAGAAGATCTGCCCGGCGGCGGCCAGCCACGTTTGAGGTAGTGCTAGTGCTTCCCATTGAGGATTCCACATAAAGTTCAGACCGCCGGCAACCGACTGTTCGGGCAAATCCGGGTTGGGAGTCCCGAGAGTAAGGACGCGGATCAAAACGCAAATCGCACAAAAGATCATGAGAGGCATCGCGAACTTGCAAAACGTCTCGATGCCTTTATTGATACCGCGTCGAATCAAGACAAAGTTGACAATAAAGGTCAACAGCACAAAGATCAGCACCGAGGTTTGGCCTAAATCCGACGCCGTTCCGTTGCCATTTTGCCCGGTGAAAGTTTGAAAGAACTTTCCATAGGCATCGGCATCATTACCCAGATTGAGATTTCCACTCAGGTAATGCCAAGCGTATCCCAAGCACCAGGCTTCGATGATGATATAGTAGGTGTAAATCATTAGCGGGATCAGCAGTGCCAGCACACCCATGAAACTTGCCAATTTCGATTTACATAACGAGGCAAAAATGCCAGGCGCAGAATGAAATCCGCTTGTGCCTGCGTAGCGCCCCATCGACCACTCCGCCCATGCCAGCGGAATACCTACCAGCAGTAACGCGACGAAGTAGGGGATCATGAACGCGCCGCCACCGTTTTGGGCGGCCTGTCCAGGGAACCTGAGAAAGTTACCAAGGCCCACAGCAGAACCAGCAACGGCTAAGACGACGCCAAGCCTTGAACCCCAGTAGACTTTACCTTTTGTCACGTTTGTACTTTCAAAATATTGTGAGCCGCTTATTTGCTGCTGGATGTCGGCCAAGGGTGGATTCGTGGGAAACTTGACGCAATGGTCAAAGCTGACCAACGGCAGATTCTCAGCGGGCAAAATGAGCCCGTTAGTACGGGGTTGCTGCTCGCCTAGTTCCGCTTGTCAGTGAGCCGTCGGGCCTTTAACTGTTCTAAGAGAGATTGGCCGCCAAGTCAATGTTTTGGCTAGTAGACTAAAGCGCGGCGAAATCCGCATTTTTGGTTGTCAAAGATACTATTAATGTTAGGATTCCGTTGATTAATCGTTACTCAAACACGCGGTTGATCTGGTTGCCCAACTACAATTTTGGCGGTTCTATTTCTAGCCGAGTGTCTGTCTGAAATGGCGGGCTATGGCGGTTCAAAGTTTCCCAAACAATCACGATACAAAATATGTCTGACGTACTGAAAATAGTTGACCTTCACGTTTCCATTAACGGAAAAGAAATTCTCCGTGGTGTGAATCTCGAGATTAAGCACGGTGAAACTCACGCACTCATGGGCCCTAACGGTAGCGGGAAAAGCACCCTGGGTTTGGTGATCATGGGCCATCCAAACTACGAGGTGACCTCAGGGCAGATTTTGCTCAACGGCGAAGATATCCTCGAACTCGAACCCAACGAGCGTGCGCGAGCGGGAATCTTCCTTGCGTTCCAACGCCCGGTGGCGATTCCCGGGGTGAAGATGGCCGATTTTTTGCGGCATGCCACGACCAACGTCCGAAATCCAGACCGTAAAGAAGGCGAGGACCTGATCCCGATGCGAGAATTCCGCAAAGAGATCAAATCCAACATGGAGCAACTTCAGATGGACAGCGAGTTTGCTCGTCGTTACGTCAACGATGGTTTCAGCGGCGGTGAGATGAAGCGTGCTGAAATTCTGCAATTGGCGATGTTGCAGCCAAAATTTGCGATTCTTGATGAAACAGATTCTGGTTTGGATGCCGACGCCGTTCGTTTGGCCAGCCAGTCGATCAACGAGATCGGCCACAACAAAATGGGTTTGCTGATTATTACGCATCACGACAAATTGCTCGAACACAACCCACCAAACTTCACTCACGTGATTCTTGGTGGCAAGATCGTGGAGACCGGCGGCAAGGAATTGGCGGACGAGCTTCACGAGAAGGGTTACGAGCGAATCCGCAAGGCGTACCCGGAAGCTGCTGAAGCAAATGATCAAAACGCAAACGAAGAAGCACTCGTTTAAATCGATCCTGATCGAATTTACCCGAACACAATCCTGATTTTGAGAAAGGACGGAGAAAGCGAATTTCGCATCAGCGAGACAAGCCGTTTCCGTTTCCCATCATGGCGACAGATATCACCGAAAGCCAAGAACTTAAAGGC
>CAYTPS010000238.1:0-638 GCA_964439245.1 uncultured Pirellulaceae bacterium
GGCAAACTCATTGCCGCACAACTACTCGGCAACCAGTTCTTTGCAACTTCTGGCAGCAACAATTTGATCACGCTGTGGAGTCTCGCTGATATGTCCGCAATGGGCGTACTGGAGGGACATACGGGAACCGTCTCTTGTTTGACAGCAGCCGATGGGATCCTTGTCTCGGGCGGGTTTGATACGACCTTTAGGATTTGGAAACCCGAGCTCGACACGATCGTCAATTCGACCAACCCTGAAACAGACATGCAGTACCGGCAGACGCGTATGCCCGATGGGTGGCGTGGCTTGTTCAAATAGAAACACCGATGGGATGACGCAAACGTGTGTTTGCAAAACTGGGCCGCCCGATCGGTGGCCAAACCTTTTCGCAGTAAAGAATAGACAACTGAACTTCGCGTTTGGCTTTTGGAGGAAGACCGTTGGGCTTGATCAATAAAATCTCAAAAAAGATTCTTGGAAATGATAAGGATCGACGCGCCGATGAGGCTATCAAGAACACGACTCTCCGGCGTTGCCGTTTTGAGGTGATGGAAGAACGTAAGGTACTCTCCGCGGATCCCGTGATTGCCGGTGTGACTTACTTGGAAGGCGACTCTGGCCAAGATACCACTCCCGACCATTTCGAAGTTAGTTTT
>CAYTPS010000238.1:648-8091 GCA_964439245.1 uncultured Pirellulaceae bacterium
AGACGACTCAGTTGACTCAGTTCGTAATCAATGGTGATCAGGACCTGAGCGGCACGTTGACCGATGGCGACATGTTCTTCGACATCAACGAAGACCAGCCGGGAACCGGTGGCTCTCACGGTTTTCAATTCGATTCGGCAAATAGCTCCGGCGTAACAGCCGAAGACGTACGCTCGGTTTCGGTTTCTGAAGATGGCCTTTCTTTGACCGTGGACGTCGATAATTTTGAGGCGGGTGACGTATTTGCATTCACCATCGACGTTGATGAAGTCGAGCGTTTTCGCACTGACAAGATTGCCTCCGGTGTAGAATTTGAGGCAAGCCTGTTTACGGCCACGTTCGTTGATCAACACTTCACTTTTGAAGATCTGTCTGTCTCAGCCAACGAAGAACTTGAAGGTGGGTTTGTTCAGAATCAACAAGAGGGTATCTTCTACGACGAATATAATTCATTGCTGGCCGAAGGTGAGAGTCTTGCTGGAGCGCCAATTGATCTAGCCCGCGACAACGAGACGGGGCAAGCAGATCGAACGGCCGGTGCCGTCGACGCTTACGAATTGATCGAAAAGCCCATTAGTATCTCTGGAACGGTGTTCCACGATGAAAACATCGATTGTGTTCACGATGAGGATGAAGATGGAATCAGCGATGTCTCGGTTGAACTGCAACTTCTAAACGAAGACACCGGCCAGTACGAAACTGTGGCCACGACGACGACAGATGCCGCCGGAGACTATGAGTTCGGCAAAGAGCTAGGTCTCAAGCCCGGAACCTATCAGATAGTACAGAGACAACCCGATGGGTACCTCGACGTCGGCGCTGAAGCTGGTAGCGAGGGAGGCGACGTTTTGAGCGATGCTTCATCCGATGACAACATTATCAGTAACATCGAAATCGCACTCGGCGACACTGATGCTACCGGATACGACTTCAAGGAAGTACAGCCGGCGACCATTAAAGGAAATGTTTGGCACGACGAAAACAACGACGGCGTCTTCGATGATAACGAGGAAGGCATCGCGGACGTTCTGATCCAGGTAACACGAGTCGGCGCGAAAGACGGTGTCACCGACGACCCGTTTGCAGGTATGGATCCGGTTCTTGTTAGAACCGACGCCAACGGAGCATACTGTGTGGATGGTTTGCCTCCAGGAATCTACGAAGTGGTGGAGATCAACAACTACCCAACCGGCAACGATCCTTTGGCGAGTTTCGTTGACGGGAAAGACTCAACGGGCAACGTTGATGGGATCGTCAATGGCATCGGCAGCAACGATCGATTCACACAAATCGAACTTTGTGCGGGCGACGATGGCGTGGAATATAACTTTGGCGAACTGCGTCATGCTTCGATCAGTGGTTACGTCAGCGTTGATACGCCCGGCCAAACAAAGCTGTCTCCCGACGATCCGAATTTCCAACCGATTGCAGGCGTCACCATTCAACTGTTCAATGAAAATAATGAACTAGTTAGTGAGACGACCACCGACTCGACCGGCAAGTACGAGTTTGGCGAATTGGCACCGGGAACCTACTCGGTCGTCGAAGTGCAACCTAACGCATATGCTGATGGCGGCGATGTGGTGGGAACCGTCGATGGTCAAACCGTTGGCACTTCCTCCAATGATCGCTTCGAAGGCATCATTCTGGGGTCAGGTGATGAGGGTGTAAACTACAACTTCTGTGAGCAAGATTTGGCCTCGATCAAGGGAACAGTATACCACGACCGCAATAACAACGGCGTTCAGGACGCCGGCGAAGAAGGCATCGAGGGCACCGTCATTGAATTGTTCGACGCTGATGGGAACCTTGTGCAAACAACCACTACCGACGCCAACGGTGAGTATTGCTTTGAAGACCTTGTGCCTGGTGAGTATAAGATTCGCGAGCAGCAACCTGATGGTTTCGATGATGGTAAAGACACTCTCGGGCAGGTCGACGGTCTAACCAATGGAGAGCATGAAAACAATGACGAATTTTGCGTGATCACATTGGGCCCTGGCGATCAAGGCGAAGAATACAACTTTGGTGAGCTGATCCTCGCGGAGATTTCTGGCTTCGTACATGTCGACAATGATGGTGATTGCGAATTTGGAACGACGGCATCGGATCGCCCCATTGCAGGCACAACGCTGGAGTTGCTGGACGCCGATGGCAACGTTATCGCAACGACAGTTACCGATGAGAATGGAGCGTACAGCTTCGGAGACCTCGTTCCAGGAACTTACTCAATTCGCCAAGTTCAACCTGCCGATTTCTTCACCGGTGGAGAACGCGTTGGCGACGGTGGAGGAACTGCATCGGAGAACCTAATATCCAACATCGTGGTAGAGTCCGGGCAAAACGTAACGCAGTACAACTTTTGCGAGAACGAAGCTGCCGAAATTCACGGACGCGTTTGGGAAGACGGACCTGCATTCGAAACTGAAGATGGCACGCTTCCCGATGGCTATCGCGACCAGCGCGACGGCGTTTATCAAGAAGGCGTTGATACGCCGATCGCCGGTGTCAGAATGCAACTGTACTATTTCATTGATCCCACCGTCGGTCCTGAAGGAGAAATCGCACCACGACCCGTTACGATCAGCGAAGTGCTACCTGAATTCTACGACTACATCGATGCTTCGAATCCGGATGCCCCCGTCTACGTCGAGACCGACGCGCAAGGTGGCTATTGGTTCCAAGGTCTTAAGGCAGGCAGCTATGTCGTGCTGGAGGTACAGCCGGAAGGTTTCGAAGACGCTAATGACATACCGGGGACCACGACCGGTTTTACCTTCAACAACGATGGGGATGCTGAGACCGCGATTGCTCCGCTGACTTCTGTGTTCTCGGATGTCCAGTTAATGGATTCGGTTGTTGGGATTTCGGTCGACAATGGCGGCGTGTCTCTGCAAAACAACTTTACTGAAGTCTCAGTGACGGTGCTTCCACCGCCGGAGGTGCCCACCCCTATCCAACCGGCGACTCCACAAACCCCAGGCATACCAGGTAACCCAATCACGCCACGACCAGGAGTGACGGGAATCGGCGGCTTGGGCGGATCAGAGCCAAGTGCATTTACAACATTCATCGGTACGTCACGCGGAGCGTCGTTTCAGACGCAAGCCAACGCCACCAACCCCGGCGAAGAGTACACTTGGCACCTGAGCGTCGTCAACGGTGGGTTGCCACGTGCGACCGGTGGCGACGGTAACGACGACTCCATCTGGCAACAAGCAGGCTTTATCGGCTCTGATGAATGGGATCGATTTGAGATGGAGGAAGCCGTTTGGACATTTACAGAGATGTCTGACGATTTCGAGATCAAGACAAAGTCAGCGACAAACACATTCGGCATGCTCGGTGGAACGCCATTGGCAGGTGACTTTGATGGAGACGGGTCAGACGAAATCGCAGTCTTTAATGGTGGTTATTGGTTGATTGACATCAATCACAACGGACGCTGGGACCAAGATGATCTAATGGCAAAACTTGGAGATGCCGAGGACCGGCCCGTCGTTGGTGACTGGGATGGCGACGGCAAGGACGACATTGGGATCTTCGGTCCGATTTGGGAAAAGGACCTCGAAGCGATTGAGCAAGAACCGGGGCTGCCGAATCCAGCAAACTCTCCATTCACACGTGCGAAGAATGTGCCTCCGGCGGATACTGATGCCACCAACGGTGCGCGAATCATGAAACTGACCAGCTACGGTAAGCAACGCTCTGATGTCGTCGATCATGTCTTCGGTGTTGAGGACGGTGAGATCACGCCTGTAACGGGTGACTGGAATGGAAACGGAATTCGTTCGATTGGTCGATTCGAAGACGGACGCTGGGATATTGATGTCAATGGAGACGGACGCTTTGAAGCGGGCGATGCATCGTTCAACTTTGGAACTGCCGGAGACATTCCTCTGGTAGGAGATTTCAACGGCGATGGCGTGGAGGAGATTGCGGTCTATCGCAGCGGAACATGGCTGATTGATACCAATGGAAATCGAGAATTGGACGCTACTGACAAAACATTTGAGATGGGAGGCGCAAACGACAAACCGGTAGTTGGAGATTTCAACGGAGACGGCATCGACGAACCAGCGATCTACTCGCCGCGACCGGTTTCAGATGTTCAACTGTAAAATTTTTGATTCCCTACCAAGCTGTCATTTTGCAACGTTCATAAAAATAAACCCATCTCGTGACACTCAAACGTAGAAAACCTTTACTTAAATCCACTTTTCCTCGGACCTCCCCGGCATGGTAACGCCTTCTCAAATAGAACCCGACGGTATACCGTGTAGTACTCAATAGTAGAGAGATTGTACTTGAGCATTTCAATGAACCATGGAACCGACAACCAGAAGATCCTCGGTAACTGCCCATCCTGTCAAAGGCTGATGCAGATTCCGGTGGTCACAGACGTTGCTTCGGTAGCCAAATGCCCGCACTGCGAAAACATGATACGGGTTCGGGATCTGTTGGCGTCTGCCGTTCCTGAAGCTGAGATTATCGCTGACGAAAAAGACTCGAACAAAAACAATGAGTCTGACTACGTTGCCGATCGCCAACGTGTCTACGACGAAAGTAAGCCAAAAACTAGAGAAAAATTCGAAGTTCCTAACCAGCTGTACAACGGTGCCAGTCGCCGCAACCGAAAACGCCGCAACGGCTCCCGTAGCTCTTCTTCTACACGCAACTCTTCCTCTCGAGGCTCCTCACGCAGTTCATCTTCGGGGCCTAGATCTGGAAGCAGTGAAGGTGCAAGTAATGGCAAGGTGACTAAATCGCCCTCCAACGGCGATGGCTTAACCGGCAACGGTTCGAGTGTCGATCGGAACTCTCAATCCAAAGGCAGCTCTAGTTCCAATGGTGTTGCTGCTGTGAACGGGACGGCGACTGCTAACAGCCCTGTAGCAGCAAACGGCGCCTCCACCAACCGAAGAACCGTACAACCTCGCCCCACGCCTAAGCCGGTGCCACGGCCCAGGAGAAGTTCTAGCGGACGACGTTCAAGTGATTTGGAAGACGAAGTCGAAATTGGCTTGAGTGATGTACTCAAGTTCTTGGGTGGCGGAGCGATTGCGGCTCCTTTGGCGTACCTCGCCTTGTTATGGGTTTTGGGTGTCGATCCGTTTGGAATGGCTAGTGTATTTGAAAGTGTGTCGCCGTCCATTATTCCCGAATCGATGCGAAGTGAAGACTTCGGTGATCAACCGCGCAGCGGGTTTGCTCCGCCAGCCGGTGATTCCTCGTCCGACTTGTTTGGGTCCGGCGCCGACGTGGATGACTTTGATAGTGATTTTGAAGACGAAGGCCTACCTTTGCCGTCACTAGATCCGGATCTGGTCCGATAGTTACCGTGCTGTCTTCGGAAAGATCAAATCGATGCGGGAACGGATAGCAAAATTTTTGGCAGGCAAAACCTTTGCCGTCATTGGAGCCTCAACCGACCGAAAGAAATTTGGCAACAAAGTTCTGCGGTGTTACATGGACAACGGCTTCACTGTCTTTCCGATTAACCCGAAGGCATCTGAAGTCGAAGGGCTGGTCGCTTACAAGTCACTGGCAGACCTTCCCGAAACAGTACACGGTATCTCGATCGTCACGCCTCCTTCAATCACAGAGCAGGTTGTCAACGAAGCGGCCTCGTTGGGGATTTCACACGTCTGGATGCAACCCGGCGCTCAAAGCGCGGCAGCCATCGACTCATGCGAGGAAAAGGGAATCAGTGTCATTGCTGGAGGACCTTGTCTGTTGGTCGAGCTTGCGTAGGAGGTCCCCCCTTCCGGTCGGAACGTTGTTGATCTAAGCCGCACTGTTTTGTGCCGAATTTCTGGCAGCCTCATTGTTGAACTGAGGCAATTAAATCAGAATAGAAGGCAATGCTCGCCTTTCAATAAGTACAGTTCCCAAGAAATTCAGTGCCAGAAATAAAGCGAAACCCGACTCGCCGCGTCAAAATTGGCTCGATCACCATCGGTGACGGTAACCCGATTGCCGTTCAATCAATGACGGCGACCAAGACAACAGACATCGATGCGACCGTTGCGCTTGTCGACTTGATGCACAATGCCGGCGCCGATGTTGTAAGGATAGCTGTCGACAGTAAAAAAGACGCCGCCGCGCTGGCTGAGATTCGCAAGCAGACAACGGCCAATCTTTCGGTGGATCTTCAGGAAAATTATCGACTGGCAGAGATTGTCGCTCCGCACGTGGATAAGATCCGCTACAACCCAGGGCATCTTTATCATCACGAGACAGATAAACCGTGGCAAGAAAAAGTACGTTTTATTGCAGGCATCGCACAGGACAATGACTGTGCCGTGCGTGTTGGCGTCAATTGTGGCAGTATGGATCCGGCGAAAAAGGATCTGTATGACGCCGAGGACTCGATATCTCCCATGCTCGAAAGTGCTTTGGAGCATTGTGAATTCTTGGATTCGATTGATTTCACACGTTACTGCGTTAGTCTGAAGGATTCTGATCCTTCCAAAGTTGTAGAAGTGAACACGCGGTTTGCGGAGAAGCGTCCTGATATCCCTTTGCACTTAGGTGTGACTGAGGCGGGCATGCCGCCAGAGGGTGTGATCAAGACACGTATCGCTTTTGAGCAGCTTGTCGGAAAAGGTATCGGAGACACAGTGCGTGTTTCGCTGACGTTGCCAAATGCTCGCAAGGGTGAAGAGATTGAAGCCGGGCGTTCGATTGTGGATGATATTTATGCGGGCCGAGTCAGGTCTGTAGTGAATTTCAATCCAGAGGCGCTAAATATTATTTCCTGCCCCAGTTGCTCGCGTGTTGAGAACGAGGCATTCGTCGAATTGGCGCAACAAGTCAAAGAGATGACTCAGTACGCAAAGGACCACGCCATCACGATTGCAGTGATGGGATGTCGGGTCAACGGACCGGGAGAAACCGATGATGCTGATCTCGGCTTGTGGTGCGGACCAAAAGTCGTCAATCTAAAGAAGGGTACTGAGTCTTTGGGGGCATTTCCTTACGATGAGATTCTTCCACGACTCAAAAGTGAACTCGATAAATTGATTGCCCAATAGCTGTGAAACCCTCAACTCTTGTGGCACATTGATTCAGGCTTGTGCTCTCACGCGAGTAAGAAAAACAGACTCTCTGGGTATATCACCGAACCAAATACGATGACGCGTGTCTGCCGAAGGCCATGATAAACACCCTCTTTCTTCCCGAACTGCGCGAGATGCTGGCCGACAATAACGTCGCCGAGCTATCTGATTTTTGCGTTGCGATGCATCCTTCTCGCACCGCCTCGTTCATGGAAGGGTTGAGTGACGAAGAAGTGTGGAGGGTGCTTGAGAATAGCACCCCGGAAAACGTAGCCGACATTTTTGCGTACTTTGATGAGGATCGAAAGCGCGCACTGCTTGAAACCGACCGCGTGCGGCAAGCGGCCGAACTGGTTGCTCATCTTCCGGCGGCCGCCCGAGT
>CAYTPS010000239.1:0-8084 GCA_964439245.1 uncultured Pirellulaceae bacterium
AACCCTCTCTTAGCACAGACCTAAATCTGAGACACAAGCGATGACGGCAGACAGCAAAGATCAAGTGAAATGTTGACTCATAGACTGTAGACCCAAAGACTGCATCACCGCCCTCTCAGGGTGTGGATACACTTGCCCGCGTTGGAGATTTAATCAGAGCAAAGAGGCTAGCGCTTGGCTGGAGCCAGGAAGAGCTTGCTCACCAGTCAGGAAAACACCGGACATATATCTCAAGTATCGAACGTGGGGTCCGCAATCCAACCATCACGGTCCTTCATTCCATTGCGGCGGCTATGGATATCACCGTGAGCGAGCTGCTGGTGGGCCTTAAGAAATCTGACCGAAGCGACTAACCGTTCTACTCGCAAGCAATACCGTCATTGTCCCGATCAAGATGAGATGCGTATCCTGGCTCCCCTCTCCTAATCGGGGCTGCGCCCGCAGCACGGGCAGCTGTGCAGTTTGCATAATGAGCCGTTTGACGGTTTTGACGGGGTTGGGCTGCCTGACGACGTGGCGGCGGAGGGTTTGGCGTGGCCGCTCGGTGGCAATGGTAACCACCAGTCTTTCTATTGTTATGACAACCTTCTAAGTTCAGACCGCCTGGGTGGGCCGAAGCTGGCCCAACAATTAGGAAAATGGCCAAAAACAGGCTTGCATATCTTCCTAACCCCATTCGAGCTCACCTCTTTCAGTTTCGAACTGCATTATCACGCAAAGAGATTGCAATTTGGCGTAAGGAAAGCATGGAATTTGCCCGAAGTCATTGCCCCTGCCCAAGCGCATAATCTCGAAATATGGGAAAGCTGACTATAGGTTCGAATTCGCTCCTCACCCTTGGGAACGCATAAATTTTTGAATGAAAACCCTAAATACATACGCGCTTAAAATTCTCCCAGTTCGCATCAAGACTACATATTTTCTCCAACGCAAACCATCAGAAAACGTTGAGCCGAGAATGGGAAGGTTCTCGGCTCAACTCACTTAATATTCTCGCAGGGAGGGTCGAGAATATCAGAAACGGTAGGCCAAGCTAAGCCGAACGTTCCTGCCGACAATTGGTCGACCAAAAGTCGCTGTCGACACCTCGCCGTCACCGGCGAACTGGTCGGCCCGCGGATTACCTTCTGTCAAACCAATTTCATTGGTTAGATTGTCTGCCACAACGGTGAACTGGATACGCTCACCGATATCCAATGTGCCACCAATACCCAGCGTCGTATAAGCCGGGATCTCGATAACGTTGCTAAATCCGGAAAAGCGGCTGCCAACATTGAAGATATCGAAGAAGACCGAACCATGATTGCCCAAGTACTCAAATTCATACCTCGGACGCACAGAGATAATGCGGCTCGCAATACGAGGGACTTCGTTGCCAACAAGATCTGCCGTAGACAAATTGGCCAAATCCAGGCCAGCGGCGGCGGCGCCCTGAAAGTCGAAGCCTGAAATTTCAGGATCCTGCAGCGTTGCTTTCGCGTTCACGCTGAAGCCATAAAATGGGCCAACATCCACCTCGGTCTCAATACCAATTGTCTCTGCGCTCAAAAGAACCTGTGCGTTGACGGTATTACCGTCGGCGTCGAGCACCGGATCTGTTGAGACCTGATCAGAGAAATCGCTAAAGAAGCCTGTTACGAAAGCTTTGAAGTATGGAAGATCAAGCTTGAAGCCGCCTTCAAGCTGAAAGATTTCGTTGACCGGCAGATCATCGACGGCCGCCTGAGCCGTTTCCTGGTTTCCGCCATCCTGGAAGGCACCCAGCACCGTAACAGCCTGCGCTTGGGGGGTCGGCGTTCTAAAGCCATCACTTACCCGAATATAGCTGGCAATGCTTGGAATGATTTCATAATTGGCACCTATCGACCATGAGAACTCATCATAATCGGTATCGAATGGAACGAATTCTCCAGTGCCGAACAGGATGTTGTCATCCGCCAGGTTTTCCAGCCCGCCTATAGGTGTAAGTGGATTGTTTGCCGAGGCGTCGAACGTGCCGGTATCTTGAACCGATCCGTCAAAGTTCTGGAACTCGTATCTAACACCACCATCAATACGCAATTTGTCGGTGACTTCCCACTCGTCCGCAGCGTAGAACGCGAAGACCGAGGCGTTAACATCCCAGTTCAGGAAGCTATTGCCAAAATCATCGAAGCCGTTCTGGGTGACCGCTCCGACCACATCGCCGCCATCATCCACCGCAAACACGTTAATCGCGCGCGGAGCCCCGGCAAGCTCGTGGAAGAACGTCGCAATCTGTTCAGTCCGTTCCCAGCTATACACACTCGCATAGGACCCAAAAGTCAGATTGTGAGTACCAACACCAGTATCAAAGGAACGAGAGATTTGCAGCTCGTTGAAAAAATTCTCAAAGCTGTTGTTGAAGCTAAAGAAACCACTTTGGCCGATAAAGCCGTTACCAGCATTCCCGCCAAAGTTTTCGCCAGCCGGGTTAAGGGTGCCATCCGCCAGGACGTTCGGATTCGGGTTGAACTCAAACGTTGAAGTATTCCCGACCCCATCATTTACGAATCTTGCGACAAGAGAAATATCGTCCCCAAACGCCGCCTGGGCTGCTTCGAGGCTAGTATTATTGAGGAACTCCTGCCCTTCATCAAAATCAAAAATGATATGTGTGCTCAAATTGGTGAAGCCGTCCACATACCGGTTCTTGTTTTGCAAGGTCCAATCGCTGCCGAGGTCATATGTAACTTCTGTGCCGATCGTAAACGCCCGGTTGTGGACACCATCAGCGACATCGAAAGTTTCAGTATTGCCCCCGGGACGTACAAAGGTGCCAAACCGAATATCATCGGAGATGTTGGTGTCAAAGTTCGCATCGATGCCCGGGAAGCTCGTTAAATCGCCATCTGCATCGAGGTCCAGGGGAATGGGAAGGAAGAAGATGTTGCGGTCATCAATAAATCTGCCGGACACGGTGAACTCACCACGTTCTAGCTGACGGGTAAGTGAAGCGCTGATCTGGCCACCTTCATCACCGCGGAAACCCGGATTCCGCACGCCATCGGCGATACGGTAGAAACCGCCAACAGAGTACGTCGTTTTCTCATCAATCGGGCCTGCAAAGAACACATCTCCGCGGAAGTGACCGAAGTTTCCGTATTCGAACTTCGTAACGCCTTCGAACTCTTGTGTGCCCTTTTTGGTGATGAAATTAAAAACACCAGCGGGTGCGTTTGAAGCAAAGATACTGGATGAGCCGCCACGAATTGTTTCAAGCCGCTGAACTGTTTCATCAACTTTGAACAAGCCGTCCGGTGGCGCAAATATGCCGTGCTCCTCGATAATCGGCAAACCGTCGACCGCAATCTTGGAGAACAGCAACTGACCCGGCGCAGGGATGCCGCGGACAAAAACATTGTTACCGGACTGGCCGCCCGAGGTTTCCGCAAAGACCCCGGGAACTTCCGCAAACAGATCAGTCGTCGAAGGAGGAGCGATCTCCCGAATGGCATCCTCATCGAATGTTGTCAGAGAATTGGATGATTGGAACTTGGTGATTGCGGCACCACCAGCCCGGCCGGTAACGACGACCGTATCAAACCTAATTTGACCGTCTTCTTCCTCCTCGTCTTCCTCCTGTGCGACATCCGGCTCTACGGCTTCCTGTGCATATATTGGTGATGCCTGAAGCGCCAAAAGCGCTGCCGACATGTACAAAAATGGCTTAAGGCGATTACGCATCGAGTTTGCCTCCCGTAGTCACTGTATTTCCTCCAAAGTTCATTTTAATTCCTCCTGATATTCATTTTTTTTGAGAGGCTGATTTCTGCAACGCCATCTCCCACCAACCGGCAACCCGATTTGGCAATTTGGAGCCTAGACAAAATGTAAGCGCTTGCAAGATGAATTTTGAGCAAGGCAATAACTTTAGGGAAATTGTGATAAAAATACCACTAGATAGCAGCATATCGGTACTATAAACTGTCAATATTTCTGATATTTTATGAAATCGCTTGCATTTTTGTGACTAAAATCTAAGGTCTGACGTAACGGAGGATCAAGCACGTCCGATACAGTATGGCCGATTGACATGGTCCCTACATCGGAGGCTTACTAACAATTATGGCGCGAACACCACCTAATCAAAGCAGGGCAAAACTGGAAGATGTAGCGAAGACCGCTGGCGTTTCCACAGCCACGGTTTCACGTGCGCTCAATAAGGGGACAAGCGTAAAACGGGAAACCCGCGAACTTATAGAGCGGGTGGTAGAAGAGCTGAACTATACGCCCAGCGCATCAGCAAGAAGCCTTGCCGGGCGGAGATCATACACAATTGCATTGTTCTACGACAATTTGTCGGCGACCTATCTCAGTAAGTTTCAGTACGGAGCAATCGATCAAACAGGCGCGCATGGATACAATTTGATGATCAGTCGCTGTGACAATTCGAGTGCCAGCGCGAAAGACAACATTCTCAGGGTTGCTGAGCAAAACAATCTTGACGGCGTGATTCTGGTGCCGCCACTGAGCGACAATACCGAACTGGTCGAGCTCCTGATAGAAAAAAATCTGAACGTCGCTCTTGTTGCGCCGATTGATCGATGGGCGTCAGCGTCATCCGTGAGTATGGACGATGAAAACGCTGCAGCTGAACTTACGGAATATCTGATTTCTTTTGGGCATGAGAGAATTGGCTTTATAAACGGTGACAAGTCACACGGTGCGGCATCATTGCGACTGGAAGGTTACAAAAAGGCGCTTCAAAAGGCCGGCATAGCCTTCGATGAAAGCCTAATCGTCGGTTACGACATAACAGTCAGCTCAGGCGTAGAAGGCGGGAAAGAGCTCCTGAACCTTCCGCATCCACCAACAGCAATCTTCGGCTTCAATGACGAAGTTGCAGCAGGTGCGGTACGAGCGGCTGCCCTTAAGGGCATTCGCATTCCTGATGATCTGTCTGTCGTAGGGTTTGACGACACCGATCTTGCCATCGCTCTCCCGACTGCATTGACGACGATAAAGCAACCCATCGAGGATCTCGCACGCGGTGCGGTTGATTTGCTGGTTCAGGCTTCAGAGACCCCCAAGAGTAAGGTCATCGAGCGTCGTCAATATGGGTATGAGTTGATTTCCAGAGAATCTGTTGGCCTGAAACCGACCTAACCAAGAATTTAACGTAACAACGCGGCGTAACTTTATGATAAACGTAGGCTTGATTGGATATGGGCTCGCTGGACGTGTGTTTCACGCACCGCTTATACAGGCCTGCAGGGACTTAAAACTCCGATCCATTGGCGTCAGAGATCCAAGCTCGATCAGTCCTCCGGACGGCGTTAAATCTGTTTCCACTGATGTACTGATCGGCGATCCAGATATTGAACTCGTCGTCATCGCAACACCGAATGAAACGCACGCCCAGCTTGCTCATCGCGCGCTGGAAGCCAGCAAACATGTTGTAATAGACAAGCCATTCGCTGTAACCGTAAAGCAGGCTGAGGACATTACAGACCACGCACAGGATTCCAATCGCCTGGTCAGCGTGTTTCAGAACCGTCGGTGGGATAGTGGATTCCTTACAGCGCAAGAGGTTTGCTCAACTGGTATTCTGGGCACAATCAATTATGCCGAGTTCCACTATGACCGCATCCGACCAAACCCAAAAACCAACTGGCGCGAAGACCCCGTTCCCGGCGCTGGTTTGCTCTACGATTTAGGCCCGCACCTGCTCGATCAGGCCGCTTGTCTATTTGGCATGCCCCAAGGGGTAAGCGCAAACACCGCATCGCAAAGACATGGGGCGGTGGTCGACGATTTTTTCCACGTAATCATGGACTATGATCGCTTGCGCGTGGTGGCTCATGCAAGCTGTCTTACCCCACACCGTGGCCCACGAATTATCATTCATGGAGACAAGGCCAGCTTCCTGCAATACGGTCTGGACGGACAGGAGCAAGCCTTAAAGGACGGCAAAAGGCCGGGCGATCCAAATTGGGGAGAAACCCCAGAGATAAGCGCTGTCATTGGATGTGCAGATGGAACCCGGAAATCGGTCGGGATTTTGCCCGGCAGCTATGAGACATATTACGACAATGTCGCAAAGGCGATTGCAGGTGGGGCGCAACTCTTCGTATCTGCGCAAAGCGCATTGACCACGATGCGCATCCTTGAAGCTGCCGTAGTCAGCGCCGATGAAAAACGGCAAGTAACGCCATGATCATGGCGTCCAGAAACCAGATTTTACAAATACAAAAAGAGCCCGGTCAGATCTGACCGATGGAGGAAAACCTTTGTCCCTAAGTGTTATTGATCTCGCTATCGTTGGTATTTATGCCGCCCTTTTACTTACAATTGCGCTCATAGTCTCGCGAGAGCCTGCCGGGCAGGCCAAGGATACCGAAGGCTATTTCCTGGCCGGAAAATCGCTACCCTGGTGGGCCATAGGCGCTTCTCTGATCGCAGCCAACATTTCCGCTGAGCAGATTATTGGACAGTCCGGACAAGGATTTGTTCTCGGTCTCGCTATCGCCGCTTATGAATGGCAGGCAGCAATCGTTCTGTTGATCACTGCCAAATACTTTCTGCCGATCTTCCTGAAGCGGAACATCTACACGATGCCGCAATTCCTAGAGACCCGGTTCGGTAGTCATGTGAAATCAACAATGGCGCTTTTTTGGATCGCCCTATATACGCTGGTGAACCTGACAACCGTCCTATATGGTGGCGCTCTGGCGATCGCAGCGGTCACGGGACTGGGTATCTATCCGGGCATGACCCTTCTTGCTGCTTTCGCAGCACTTTACTCGCTCTATGGCGGACTGAAAGCCGTCGCGCTTACCGACATCATTCAAGTCGTCATTCTGATAACGGGCGGCGTGATTATCACCGCAGTCGTGCTCGGTATGGTTGGACAAGGTGCCGGACCAATAGCTGGATTTACGATACTGCTCGACCAGATTCCCGGGCATTTCGAAATGATCCTGGCCCCTGAGCATCCCAACTATAATGACTTGCCTGGAATATGGACACTGCTTGGAGGGCTATGGGTTCTTCATTTCTCATATTGGGGATTTAACCAATACATTATCCAACGTGCACTCGGCGCAGAAAGCCTTCGGGAGGCGCAGAAAGGCCTCGCCTTTGCAGCCTTTCTGAAACTGTTCATTCCATTGATCGTTGTTATCCCGGGGATTGCAGCACTCCACCTTGCGCAGTCTGGCATCCTCGATCTCGCAGCGCTTCAGGAGAAACCAGATAGCACCTATGGCATTTTATTGACACTGGTGCCAAACGGGTTGCGCGGGCTCGTCTTTGCGGCGCTGCTTGCCGCGATTGTCTCGTCCCTAGCCTCAATGATGAACTCCATTTCAACCATCTTCACAATGGACGTTTATCGGGATCTCTTTAAGCCGAGCGAAAGCGAGCAGCATTATGTTTTCATTGGCCGGATTGCAGCTTTCCTCTCCATTTTCATAGCCTTGAATGCGGCACTGCCATTTCTTGGCGGGGACGACAGCATCTTCCAGACAATCCAGGAATATACCGGCTTCGTGGCCCCAGGTGTCGTCGCCGTCTTCCTGCTTGGCTTCTTCTGGAAAAGAGCGAATGCGTTTGGTGCATTTGCGCTACTCATCAGCTCCGTTGCCCTGAGCGTCACGGCCTCGCTACTCTTGCCGGAGGTTCCTTTCGTCATTCGTATCTGGATCATCTTTTTGCTGTGTATCATTGTGGGTATGTTTGCATCGCTTCTTACGGGCAAGCCGCGCGAAGACCGGCCAGTGGACATTGGCGGCATCGCCTTTGAAACCAGCTCAGAGTTCAATATCGCATCTTCGATTATCATTGCTCTACTGATCTCGGTTTATGTTGTCTTCTGGTAACATTGACCCTGTGACCCGGCTCCCATAACTCCGGCCAGTAATTTGCAGAGGGCTAGCTATATGCGCCAGGTCACGCGGGTGGCACCAATCCCGCCGGCTTAATGCAAATTTGCATTTTTTCATTTTGTTCCATAACCATGAAAAGAATGGTCTATAAAACTCTCCGCTCGCACAGAGAGCGGGTTAGGGGCTGTCTGCCGTCATCGCTTGTGTCTCAGATTTAGGTCTGTGCTAAGAGAGGGT
>CAYTPS010000240.1:0-7785 GCA_964439245.1 uncultured Pirellulaceae bacterium
ACGCTGGACAAACAAGAGGCTCAACCTGAATTTCGGCTAGTTCGATCATTCGATCTCTCCATGTCTCACCGGCTTCGAGCCCGCGTTCGGTCTCTTCGTAAAGGTACTCCTGTTTCAAATGGGCCAGTAGCGGGACAATGTACCCGCCTCCCTTACCATCATCTCCCGCTGGAAACTGAAGCTGGCCAGTCTCAAAAGTTAGTGTGGCAAGGATCACCTGACGCAGATTGGCCGAGCACTTTGTTTTCCGAGCTGACTGGCGAACGGCTTGCAATGCTGGAAACAGCAGTGAAACCAAGATACCGATGATTGCGATCACCACCATCATTTCGACAAGCGTGAAACCTCGCCGCGCTGAAACCCGCTGATTGCTAACGAATGACGAGAAAACACAGGAAGGAAACCTGAACATGAAATATCCCTACTGAAAAATGTAACAGCCAAGGCGAAGGTTAGGAAATCCATGTGAAGATACAATGTACAGCAGATTAAAATTCAAAAACGGCCGGCCTTTTTTTAACAACCAACGTACCTAAATGTTTCTTTGACATCTTTTTGAAAAGAAAGTCAAAACCAAATCGTTCTTTCACCGAACCTTAATGATCAAGTGTTAGCTTCTCGCCCGTCTTGAGCAACACAAGTGAACGAGTCTTGTTGCTCAGTTGATGTTTCGACACTTTCTCAATAGGGGATACCAAATGTTAAAAAGAAGAGGTTTCACATTAGTGGAACTACTCGTTGTTATCGCGATTATCGGTATTTTGATCGCGATGCTTTTCCCAGCGCTAACAGCTGTTCGTGCCGCAGCACGATCCACTCAATGTAAGAGCAATCTGCGTCAATTCCCAATTTGCTTGTTGGCCAAAGCATCTGATTCTCCTAGCGGAAAGTTCTGCAGTGGTGCATTCGACAGTGGAAGAGACGGTGCTTTTGACAAGTATTCGTGGGTTTCCGACTGCGTCGCTCAAGACGTTTTCCCAGGACAACTGCTTTGCCCATCTTCTATCTGTCAAGGCTCGGAAAAACTAAACATCGACTCATCTGATACAACCGAGTTTGGTGGAAAAGCCTCTCAGGCTCGTCGAGGAGTTCCGTTCTCTAAAGCCGACGGTACTTTGACCGGGGTAGTCCAAGCGGGATATAACACCAATTACGCATCTGGATGGCACATGGTTCGAACGCGACCTATCTTCACCAATGGTGCTACGCGCGGTGATCTTAAGAATTGGTATTCATCGGGTGGAGTGACACAGATAACCGCAGGAGCTCTTTCATTGCGCGATCTTGATGCAGGCAATGTGAATGCATCATCGATTCCGTTGCTGGGGGACGCCGCTCAAGGCGATACCGTGGGAAAAAGCGATGGTATTCTGAACGCTGGGATTGACCTTCCTGGTTTAGGATTGACAGACGGAGCGCCAGTTTGCGAAAGCTTCAACGACGGTCCATCGATCATCAGTGGTGGCAAAGTTAAAACCATCGCAAAAGCGATGGGAGCCAACGTTCCAGAGTCAGTCTTCCGAGCTCCAAATCTTCCAATGAAGGGTGGCGTTGCAACAGAGGATCTCGTACTTCAAGATACTCGCGATTGGTATGCTTGGCACACAAACGCGGTTAACGTCGTGTTTGCTGACGGTAGTGTTCGCTCTCTTGAAGACGTCAACGGAGACGGTTACATCAACCCCGGCTTCCGAGCCACCGGGCTGGTTACGTCGGCCAGTGGATTCGAATCGATCGCTGAAGCACAGTCGGCAACCGTTGGATACCAAGACTCGGAAACTGAAGTTAACCCTTGGGAATTGTTCTCAGGTACGTTTCTCAACGAGGGTGTGGCTGGAAAGGGTTTCGAGTAAACCGAACGGTTTGATCTAGACGGCACTAGATGTGCAAAGATTCTTGCCTGCCGCTGCCTCGCATCGGCAGGCTTTTTTCGCGCTGGTAAAGCACTAACCGACACGTGAGCGAGGCAACGCATGGATTCTCTTAGTGCCTCGCTTACGCGTCGGGTTAGAAACAGATTTCAGCCTCTCCGAGGCAGGCAGGGATCTGAAGTGAGCGGCAAGAAGAAAGTGTTTGCTGTAGACTTGTGGTAGCAATTCAACAATACCCAGCGCGCCTTTGTGGTAACTTACCGTAAACCTATCCACCATTGCTTTCGCGGCCAGAAATTTGTTTGGTAGGGACGTTTTGACATATTGCGGGCTTTGAAAGCTCCTGTAACATGCGGGCTTGATTTCCGATCAATATCGCCCCGTTTCGACCGCAACGTGCTGAAGAAAAGTATTTTGACATTGGTAGCCTTGTGCCTGCTCGTTGGTAGCGGGTATGTACCGCTGCCGATTCCAATATTGAAAGATCTGTCGACGCCTTTTCCTTGTCAGGATATGGGCTGCGGTTGTCAAAACGCGCGGCAGTGCTGGGCCGATTGCTGTTGTCACACCGACCAACAGAAAATCCAGTGGGCCAAAGACAACAATGTCCAACCGCCGAATTGGTTTATGGATCAAATTGATCACAAAGGTCTTGAAATTGAATCGTCAAGTTGTTGCTGTAGCAAGACGTGCTGCTCGGCAAAGCCGGTCGCTAAAAGCTGTTGTTGCTCTCAGGCGACCTCCGACGATTCATCTCCGCCTGATTCCCAAACAGTGTTTCTGTCAATCAAACAACAACGAAACTGCGGCGGGCAGCACGATGGCTATGTCCATTTAGACTTGATCGCCATTGCTGAGCCCGTACCGCAATTCTCATGGCCGAAGTCGAATTCATGGCTTCCTTTAACGGTCAAATTTTGCGGTGAAATCTCTCCAGCGCCGCCTGTTCCCCCCGCGTAAAGATCGATTTGTCGTGCGACCATTTTCTGGTCGGTACTACAACTTAAATCGATATTGGAACAAACGATGCACAAAGTTTCTCGTGGTTCCGGGTTCACGCTTGTTGAGTTGCTGGTCGTGATTGCCATTATTGGCATTTTGATCGGGATGCTGCTTCCTGCCGTTCAGATGGTAAGAGCAGCAGCCAGAAGCACGGTTTGCAAAAACAACATGCGGCAAATCGGACTCGGAATCCACCTATTTGTTGATTCGAATGCCGGGCGTCTACCCTGGACGAGTCACTACGGGGCGGGCAATGAATCGTGGGTCCAAACTCTCAAACCATTCACTGAGAGCGTGGATTCGATTCGCCGTTGCCCTGACGATCCGCAGGCCCAAGATTGGGTTGCCGGTAGTCTAGGAACGTCCTATGTGATCAACGAATTTTTAGCAAACGACAGCGTTGACGGAGCCGTTGTCAACTTCAACCAGCTACGAACGACGCACACGCAAGTCGTGTTGTTCGAGAAATCAGAACAACTCGGGACTCAGGACGACCACGCTCACTGTTCTGAGTACTACAGGCCCTCGCGCGTCCGCCGCGGCAGAGTCTGGGACTTTATGGTTCAAGAGATCGCCCCGTCGCGTCACCTTGGATCGTCAAATTATTTGTATGCCGACGGACACGTAACGTCCGTCAGCGAAACCGAAATTAGAAGCTGGGTCGATTCTGACATTGCCCGCGGAACGAATTTTGCCAAACCCAATGAGGACTGGCGACCCGAATCGTTCTAAAGACAAATTCGCACGATCCAGACATCAATATAAATAGAAAGTAACTACCCATGAATTTATTGAAGACGCTTACATTTACATTAACGGTTGGCCTCGCCTGCTCGCAGCTATTGGCTCACGGCGGTCGAAGGTTCGACGTCGTTGTCATTGATGGCAAACTGCACGCACAGGGCTACAACTCAGGCAGCTCTGATCAAGCCGATTATGTGCGGCCCTACACCAACGCCATTCACCACCACTGGGTGCCGGGATCTACCATTGCCACTCTGCCCGGCTTCGACGTTACGTTCGCGAACTCGTTTGTCGACGAAAATGGAACGACCCAAGAGTATGGATACGAGAACCAAGCAAGCCAGTTATCAGGTTTTGACCTGAGTATTGAACTGATCGGCGCAGGCAAGTGGGCTTCTCCCACCACCACCGCCTTTGCTGCATCTCCGTTGGCCGCCAACGAGTCGATTGAAGTGGACTACCTCGCCGCATCGGTGAGCACCGACAACCTTGGATCGGGCACGGCGCAGGTGTTTGATCTGGTCACCGATTGGTCTAACCCACTAAACCGTATCGACCTCGACCCGGACTATTTTCTCACGGTAGCACCAGAAGCCGCTGGCTCGATTTACTTTTTGGAGTGGCAGTTGTCTTCTGCAAATCCTGAGGTTGAATCCAGCGATTCAGTTTACGCCATATTCTCGCCACCGATGCAAGTTCACGCCCAGTCACTCGAGCTGGAAAGAATCCTCGGCACCGATGTGTCGGCGGTGCCAGAACCTTCGGTACTGGGACTGATGGGGATTGGTATTTCTATTCTTGCCACCCGGCGCCGTCGATCGTAACGAGTACCGGGCGTTTAGCCAGACATTTTGACGATAGCTTGTTTAGGTAAGGCCGGAGCTTGTTCTCCGGCCTTCCTCATGCGCTCTACGGCTATCTCCAGCACCAACGCTCCGACTTCTGTGTTATACGGCGGCGTTTCTTCCGGTTCTCTCGAAGTCACACTATTGCGAACTTGGAGAACCAATGAAAATTCACAAACTTGCCGTTTCCCTATTTTCACTCGCTTGTCTGTGCATGTTTAGTTCCCAAGGAATCGCACAACAGAAATCCATTGCCGAAACAGCAATCGAAGCAGGCAATTTCAACACACTAGTTGCTGCCGCGAAGGCTGCTGACCTTGTCGGTGCTTTAAGCGGAGGACAAGAACTAACTGTGTTCGCCCCCACGGACGACGCATTTTCGAAATTACCCCCCGGTACCGTAGAAAGCCTTTTATTACCAGAGAACAAAGCCAAACTGATTGCAGTGCTTACCTATCATGTTGTCCCGGGCCGAGTATCGGCAGTGGATGCCTACGGCCTTAGTTCTGCAACCACTCTCAATGGGCAGAAATTGGATTTGAAGCTGCGAGACGATATGCCCAAGATCAACAACGCCACCCTAGTCACTTCTGATATTCGTTGCGCCAATGGAGTAATCCATGTCATTGATGAAGTTCTATTGCCGGCGGACAAATCAATCCCTGTTGCTGCAACAGAGGCTGGCGTATTCGACACTTTGCTGGCGGCAGTCAATGCAGCAGATCTTGGTGGAGTTTTGAGTGGCAAGGGACCGTTCACCGTGTTCGCGCCAACAGATGATGCATTTGCAAAACTTCCTGCGGGCACGATCGATTCGCTGTTGGAACCGGCCAATAAACAGAAGTTGGTTGACATCCTGAAGTATCACGTGGTGTCAGGGCGTGTCTATGATGATCAGGCTGTTAAAGCGGGTTCAGCCCAAACATTGCTGGGGCGGAGCGTGAAGATTGGATTCTCTGCCAATGGGATTTCGGTCAATGACGCTACCGTTATCAGCAAAAACATCGACACCTCCAATGGCGTGGTGCATGCCATCGATACCGTTTTGATCCCTATTGCCAGCCCCAGCGTCACGCCCGCTAACGCAGTTGGAATGTTGACTTCCGCAATTCATCAAGGTGTGCCCGTATTCAATTCTGGAGACCATCTTGGTTGTTGCATGGTCTATGAGTCAACGATGAAGAGCTTGATGGACATGGGTATCGAAGGAGCCACCGCACAAACTACCTCTATCATTTCTAACGCGCTCAATCACGCCAGCCATTCAGCCAACGATACGGATCGAGCCTGGGCGTTGCGAAACGGAATCGACAGCCTCAAAATGCATTTGAGCAGTATGGCAATGCATCGCTAATTGCGAATTCTGTGACTTGCCAATAGCGCAAGTTTCCTAAAAACGATCGACCAGCACTGTTAGTCCCGTAGGACCTTCAGTGCTTTTTCTTTGTAGTGCCCATCAACGCGAGCAAGGAATTGATATGAATTGAGCAGTTTTGGACAGATCCACCGCTCCAAAGGTGGTGGTGATCTTCGTCACGGGACAATAAAATGTCCGCTTCGGACGTGCGATGTGGCATGTGCTGATATTTGTTCGAACATTACTCAAAAGCCCATTGATTTATGTCTGAGACATTTGAAGTAAAAAACATCAACTTGCACCTGAGCGAACCGCACAAGCTCAACAGCACTTGGATCGGCCAAAGAGAAATACTCAAACAAGTGCTCGCCTGTTGGTTGGTCGTTGACGAAGAAGACCTCCCGCTGACGCCTCGATTGGTCGGCCCTCCCGGTATTGGCAAAACACAACTCGCGATGGCGGCCGCCGCAACACGCGAACAAGATCTGTACATTTATCAATGCACGGCCGACACCCGCCCGGAAGATTTACTGATCACACCTGTGTTGGCCGAGAGCGGAAAAATTGCCTACCACGCATCGCCACTGGTCACCGCCATGATTCAAGGCGGTGTCTGTGTGCTGGATGAAGGTAACCGAATGAACGAAAAATCTTGGGCCAGTCTAGCCCCCTTGTTGGATCATCGTCGTTACATCGAATCGATCGTCGCCGGAGTTTCCATTGAGGCACATCCTGACTTTCGCTGCGCGGTGACGATGAACGTGGATGAATCGACTTTTGAAATACCCGACTACATTCTCAGCCGTCTACAACCAACGCTTAACATCCAGTTCCCATCGCGCGAGGACGAGAAAGCTATCCTTGAGTATCACCTGCCGTTTTGCGAGCCCGAAATGCTGTCGATGACAGTCGACTTTCTGCAAACCGCACATGGATTGAAGCTCGATTTTTCACCACGCGATGGCATTAATCTTCTTCGTTACGCCACAAAACGAATGAATCAAGAAACAGACCACCCGTTGGCCAAAGACGTTGCCTGGCAGGAAGCGCTGATTCAGTGCTTGGGGCCCGAGGCGGCCGATCTCCAAGCACTGGCCCAAAAACGAAACCAGTCGTTGGGTGGACAAAGCCTGCCGCTGGGTTTCGGCGATTTCTTTTTTGACAGTAACGATTCGCTGCATCCCGGTTCGTCAGATGTCGGCCCCTATGAAATCGATCCTGATGACGACGATGAAGGGGATCCGTTTTGATCGATAGACTTCTGGAAATTGGGCCGCATGTGACTGCCCTGCCGGTCGTTCACGGCAGCGGCGATTTCGCGTGGGAGATTCGCCGATTGATGATGAAGCACTCCTACGATTGCTTGGCCGTAGCGCTGCCACCGTCGTTTCAATCGGCAACCGAGGAAGCGATTTTACAACTGCCCACGCCCAGCATTGTGGTTCAGCGTGATCTGCAATATTTGCCGGCAACAGATTTCTCACCCAGCAATGAATTCTCACAGGACGATGACGCGCGCAACTTCGATCCCTCGGATGAGGATCGTGATTTGGGCGTTAGCTACGTTCCGGTCGATCCGTGCCAAGGCGTAATTGCGGCGATCCGCACGGCAATGGGCGATCGAATTCCGCGCCGTTTCATCGACATGGAGACCAGTCGTTTTGAGCCCCATACTCGTGTGATGCCTGATGCTTTTGCATTGAAGAGAATGAGTCTTCAGAAATATGCGGGAGCCGTATTGCCGTTCATTGAAGCGGGGGAAGGAGCACAGTGGAAAGATCGGATTGCCCACATGGCGTGGCAGTTGCGAGAACTGTCGGTTGACTTCAAAAAAATACTGTTTGTGACCAGCGTTCTTGATTGGCCATGGATTCGAGACGCTTTCAACGACAAACAGTTAGTCTGCCCTGATAGTGAGCCCACCCAAGAAACCGAACGCTATCAGGTAACCGCCGGGACATTGTAC
>CAYTPS010000240.1:7795-8043 GCA_964439245.1 uncultured Pirellulaceae bacterium
ACTGCCTTTCATCACAAACCTTTACGAGCGTGCAAGGGAAGAACTTTCCGACGACGAACATCTGGGAATCGACGGCGTGAAAGAGCTGTTGATTGCGGCGAGGGAGAGATATATCGATCAATACAAAAGTCGCGCTCGCAAGATCACTCCCAGTTTGCTGGCAAAGTGTTTGAAGTATACGCGCAACCTGACCTTGATCGAGCATCGTTTTACGCCGCAACTGCCGACGATCGTCACGGCTGCTCAAC
>CAYTPS010000241.1:0-8042 GCA_964439245.1 uncultured Pirellulaceae bacterium
TGAAGTCGCCAGTTCGAGTTACCGTTACCGGAGCAGCCGGACAAATCAGTTATGGACTTTTGTTCCGGATCGCATCAGGCGATATGCTAGGCCCGGACCAGCCTGTAATTTTGCAGTTGCTGGAGATTCCACCGGCGATGAACGCGCTCAATGGCGTCGTGATGGAACTCGATGATTGTGCGTTTCCACTTCTCAAGGGGATCGTTGCGACCGATGATCCAAACGTTGCGTTCAAGGATGCCAATTTTGCACTGCTCGTCGGTGCGATGCCGCGTAAAAAAGGCATGGAGCGTAAAGACCTGTTGACGGCCAATTCGAAAATTTTCTCCGTGCAAGGCAAAGCCATCAACGAGCACGCGGCGAAAGACATTCGTGTTCTGATTGTCGGTAACCCAGCCAACACCAACGCGCTGATCACGATGGCCAACGCGCCGACGATCAAGCATGGTAACATTACCGCGATGACACGATTGGATCACAACCGCGCGATTAGTCAGTTGGCGACTCAAACCGGTGCCGACTCGACCGCTATCTCCAAAATGACGATCTGGGGAAATCACTCGGCGACGCAATATCCTGACATCAGCCAAACACAAATCGATGGCAAACCGGCCGCCGATGTCGTCGAAGACGCTTGGTACAAGGAGACATTTATTCCGACGGTTCAAAAACGCGGCGCTGCCATCATCGAGGCACGCGGTCTTTCTAGCGCAGCTTCAGCGGCCAACGCGGCCATCGACCATATGCGGACTTGGGTGATGGGGACCGACGGCGACGACTGGGTCAGCATGGGGATTCCATGTGATGGAAGTTACGGCATCACTGAAGGTTTGATCTATTCGTTTCCCGTGACCTGCAAAGACGGCGAGTACGAGATTGTTCAAGGCTTAGAGGTCAGCGATTTCAGTCGTGAAAAAATGAATGCGACAATGAAGGAATTGGAAGAAGAGCGTGATGAGGTGAAAGACCTGCTGTAAGTTTTTGGTCGAAGAAGATCTTGAAGGCCAGCGCGATGGCTAAGAAAGTCGTCGACGCTTTGCAAGTCTCAAACGAACAATGCTAGCGGCCTTTTGGCCAAATTTTAAAACTGAATTGATTTGGTTTCAGTGGGCTGGGCGACGTTGACTCGCAATGGGTTCTTTCATAAAACAGCCTGCCTAACGCGCAGATGAAATTTCCTTCCAGTTCAATTTTGGACCACGTATGAATCGCATCAAGATCAGTCCCCTGGCGTATTCAGGAACCTGCGAGTCAGAGGCGCAGGCAAAATTCTCGAAAACGCTGCGAAAAGATCTTGGTGCAAACAATCGGCACCGCAATCAGGACAGTTCTGTATTTGTGCCAATGCACTACGAGAAGAACTATCGATATCCATTGGTGGTCTGGTTGCACTCTGACACCGAGACTTCAGACGAGATTTCTCAGGTGATGCCGAAAGTCAGTATGCGGAACTATGTTGCTGTTGCTCCCAGCTGCTCTAACGGTAATCGCTGGCAACAAGACATTGATTCGATCGAAGCGGCACATACGTCGGTCATAAACTCGATCGATATGGCGATGAGCCGTTATAGCGTTAATCCAGGCCGCATATTCCTTGGTGGGTTTGCCGGTGGCGGGACGATGGCGTTGAGGATTGCCATGGAGCGTCCAGAATTATTTGCTGGCGTAATGTCAATCAATGGAGCAATGCCCGAGTCAAACGCGCCTTTGGGTTGCTGGGAAGAGTGCCGTAACCTTCCCGTTTTTCTGACGCAGGCTCGTCAGTCGGATTCGTTCGATCAAATTACTCTTTGCCGACAGCTGAGGCTGCTGCACGTTGCCGGTTTTGCTTTAACGCTCCGGCAGTATCCCGGCGTGGAATCTCTAAGCGGCAAACTGCTCCAAGATCTCAATCGATGGATCATGGAAGTGGTGAACACTCCCGCTATCGACACGCCAAACAGCGCTAAATAGTGCCAGCATTTCGAATGCCGATCTGCATTGGTAAACGCTCGTTACACAGTTGTCACGCTTGCACTTTGTGTGCCCGACGGAAAGCCTTGACAGCAATTTATAGATTCCTGTACAAGCACCGTTGCATCTGGCGAAAGGACTCGCCAGAGAAAGTGACCATGCCGAAAACAGGCCCCCGATGCGACTTGAGAGAAACAAAGATCTGCAGTCCGATCAGCAACCAGTTTGTGAAACGATTGCTGCGACCATCGAAGAATTTCGAGCCCGGTGTGATGCTCATGGCGTCACGATTGAAACGGATTTAAGTGATTGCACGGCCAATGGACCGAAGCAGTTCGTCAAAGCGATGACCGCTGGATTGATCTCCAACGCCCTTTCCGCAATGCCCGCCGGCGGCGAAATGTCTCTTACCTTGGTCGATAGCGCGCACCAGTGGGAACTTGAAGTTGCCGATACAGGCCCAAATCCATCTCGACTGAGTAAGTCAAAAGATATCAATGAGTCGCGGGAGTTTACCGAGATTCTCGATGACAACCAGCGGCCAGCGCTGCCAACGATCATTGAGTTTCCGGCCACCGAAACGTTGCGAGAGGTGATTCGATTGGCGACTCAAAACCGAGCCAGCGTGGAGAGCTTTGCTTGCCCGTTGGGAGGAACCGCGTGGGTGATGGTTGTGTCGAAGTATCGTTCCGATTCCAAAATAGGTAAAAGAGCTGCCTAGTGCGTTCGGGCCGTTGGCACTGGGGAACAATCTGTCAGGACTTTATCCGTCAGAAACGGGAAAATGAAAATGCGTTCCATTAATCAAATCAAAGACCTCTTTCAAGGCCAGCGGTTTCGCGGTCTCGCGCTGGGCGTCATTTTACTGGCGATTTTGGCAGTCACTCAAGTCAATCAGCTTCAGCCGCGATCATCCACCTGCGATTTGTTTCGTGGGAGTTTGAAGACTTCTGATTTAGAGCGTATTCAATTGGCGCTGGGAAATGCTGGACTGAACGATTTCGACATCAAAAACGGCAAGATTTTCGTTCCCAAGGCTCAACGCGCCAGCTATCTGCAGGCCGTATCGACGCACAATGCGATTCCGTCACGATTAAGAGAACAGGTTGCCGATACCGATTCGATCAGCATGTTTATGTCCCGCAGCCAGCAAGAAATGGTGGCTCGCGAGAAGAAGAAAACGCAGGTGCGCGAGATGGTGATGCGTCTACCCTATGTCGAGCAGGTTTGGTTCGAGATGGATGTCGCCGAATCAGCCAACGCATTTGAACCAGCGCAGCAAACGGCAGTCATTTCCATTGAACCTGCCGACGATGTGATTCTTGACGCTACCCAAATTAGCACCGTCAAAAGAATGATTCAGGGCGCCGTTGCCGGAATTCAGGCCGATAAAATTCAGGTTGTCGACATCCAGTCGGGCTACGCTCATCAAAGTACAGCAAACCAACAAACCTCTGCGGGAATTCAGGGCCTACCAGCACTAGAACAACAAAACTATTTCGAAAATCGCATCCGCCGCGCATTAGCAAGTATGGATGGCGTAGACGTCAATGTGAAAGTGGACGTCGTCAAAATTCCTGCTCCCAATGTGTCTCAAGTCAGCGCGCCTGAAACTAAGCCGGTCGCTCGGTTGCAGACCGCGCCTTTGACCAATAGCTATGCATCGATCTACGAAACGGGCGATAGTGAACCAGCTGTCGCACAGGCCAGCTTCGAAAAACCTCAACCCACGTTTGTAACGCATGTCGCGGTTGATGTGGCCGTGCCACAAAAACTAGTGGAACACTGGTCCGATAAAGATTTTTCGACACTCACACTTCAAAACGGATCACAACAGGCAGATTTGGACGCAGCCTTCGCGCAAGTGCGAAGTGAGATCGTCAATCGCGTTTCGCCGCTGCTACCAGCAACGGCATCGATGGTTCATGGGCAGTCGCCGATTAGTGTTCGTTTGGTCCGACCACAGTTGCGGGCCCCATTGACCTGGCAGGACCAGGTGAAGCCATTTTTGGTCAAGTATTGGCCCTCGATCGCCGTGTTGACGATCGGAGTCCTGTTGATCGGATCGATGACGCGTTCTGACCGCAAACGCCAGCAGATGATCGATGAAGCTGAAAACAGCAGCGCGGACATCCTGTCAATCAATTCTGGATTAAAGGAGCGAGTGGCGGCCGAATCGGATTCAGTTGCGGCCGAGGCTGATATGACCGCACGTCGCGAAGCTGAACGCAAGCTAAACGATTTGATCGAGAAAGATCCTGGCAATGCTCGCAAAGTGATCGAGAACTGGATCAAAGACGCTGCATAAAAAGAGAGAGTCCTATTTCGCTGATGGAAATAGGACATCAGATTGGTATTGTTGCGAAATCACGTTTCAGTGAATAATGGGATACCGCTGACTGATCGGTAGGCATTGAATCGACGGAACGATTCAACCTTGATTAGCAGCTCGGTTTACTACCGCCCGGTTGGTTTTACTACTGCCCATCATCGTTATCGTCAAGGAAGGCGTGCGAGATGAAAGATCCTCGAAATTTTCTTTGCCGCCCTCTATCAGCTGCCGCAGTTTTGATTGCGGCGTCGATGTGTTCTGTCGCGCATTGCCAATCGTTCTATCAGCAGGCTCAATTTGCCGCCGATTCAAAAGATGGATCTACGTGGCAACCTCCTTCTGCCGCTGCACGGTCTCGACCAAGCATACGTCAAGTTACCAATCTGGTCCCTTTGAAGCCCCCAAGTGACATTTTTGTCCCGAAGGATCGGCCTGTTGCCAAACCGTCAACCGCGCCGCCAGTTGCATCGACAGCTTGGAATCAAACGGGTGCCGGACCGCTGGTAGGCTCAAGTACCTTGGGAGCTATACCGCCTCAACCAAAGCCATTTTCTACTTCCGGCCAGTTCGTAGCAGCGCGTCGACTTGGAAATTCGACAAGCTCAACTTCGAACGGCAATGGGCTATTTGATACGATCAACGCACTTGCCGAATCGGACCAACCCAAATTTGCCAAAGCAAATATGGAATTCGGGACGACCAGCGGCCGCAGTAATTTCGAAGCACTTACCTCTGATGCGACAGCAAAATTGGGCAACGTTAAAGATTGGCTTGGAGAGAAAACAAGCGCGCTTTTTGGCGGCATGAAAGACAGTGGCTGGCAGGAACGCATCTCGCGCATGTTTGGTGGCGCAGACATCAAGAGAATTGTCGGCGGCCTGGCGGTTGTGATTGGGGGCTACCTCGGTCTTGTTTGGTTGTTGCAGATGATCAATCCTGCGGGTTCCGGTGCGATTCCACGAGAGGCTTTGGAGGTTGTTGGTAGCGCACCGTTAAACAGCAAACAGAATCTGCAACTCATTCGACTCGGTAGCAAGCTGATGCTGATGATTCACGGTCCGGACGGCGTTCAACCCGTCGGTGAAGTTAGTGATCCTGCAGAAGTTGAAGATCTACTTGCGATTTGTGGTGGTCGTGGTCAGCGTGTTTTGCCGGCCGTTGGCGCGGCGATAGAGAATCGACTGCGCCCTAAGCAGCAAAATCCCCTTCCCGAGAGACAAATCGCGCAACAGCAGAGTGCTTCGGTCAGTCTTTCACCAACTGATTCGAACAGCCTTAATCAGTTGCTCAGAGCACTGGAGAAATATCAACAGCGTGGCCATGTGTACGAAGCATGATCGGCGCTAGTTGACCTTATTAGATTTCCCACAATTCGTTTTGTTTGCGTTTCATGTTGAATCAAATGTTCAATCAAACCATCGCTAGAAGCCAACAGGCACTAATGACCTGTCTGTGCTTTTTTGTGATGCTTGGTTGCAGTCTAAGCACAACCGAAGCTCAGGAAATTCGGTTTGAGCGACCGGCCAGCTATAGCAAATCGCCAGCGGGTGGACATGGCGACCGTGCGATAAGTATGGCTGACAGACTCGATCAAGTGGGCCCAACGGCATCGTCATTACAAAGGGCTTCGGCTATTTTCCCGGCTGAGCTGAACGTCGAACCTTCCCTTCCTGCGGCGTTAGACGGGTTCCAACATGCCCGGCCAACAGACGCAATGGACACTGTTGCGACTGAACCTGAGAGCATTGGCGGAGTTCCCTTCTCAGATTTGGTGTCAGATCAAGCAGAGCAGCTTTTGACGCGCGAAGGCGCTAGTTCATCGGTCAAGATTGCGATTTTGTTGGCCACGCTTTCCTTGGCACCTGCCATTATCCTGATGACCACCTCCTACGTCCGGATCATCGTGGTGCTGACTTTACTGCGGCAAGCCTTTGGAAGTCAGCAGCTGCCATCAACTCAAATTTTGACAGCGCTATCGCTGTTTGTAACTTTCCTTGTGATGGCTCCGACGTGGAATCAAATCAAGACCGAGGCAGTCGACCCATACGCCAGCGGCGAGATCAGCTGGGAGGATGCGTGGCAGCGCGGATTGATTCCGGCCAAGCGTTTTATGAGCCACCAAATCGAAATTGCCGACAACGAAGACGCGGTCGCAATGTTCTACCGGTATTTGCCACATCAAACGGGCGAAAGACCAGAGTCGCTTCAGCAAGTGCCCGTCAATGTGCTGTTGCCGGCGTACTTGGTCAGTGAATTGAAAGTTGCGTTCCTACTCGGATTTCAAATCTACTTGCCATTTTTAATCGTCGATCTGGTTGTCTCTGCGGTCACCGTGTCGATGGGGATGGTGATGCTGCCGCCGACGATGGTCAGCTTCCCAATGAAGCTGATTTTGTTTGTGTTGGTTGATGGATGGAACCTAGTCGTCTCGATGTTGCTGCAGAGTTTTGGTTCCGCGTACGGGTGATTGAGTTTTCGGTTTCCGGTTTTTCTTCTTTAGTTTTTTACACTGACTCTGCCATGAGCCCACAAGACACAATTGATCTCAGCCGCGAGGCCATCACGATGGCGGCAATCGTGGGTGGACCTATCTTGGCGGTCGGGCTACTGATCGGCTTGCTGTTGGGTGTGCTTCAAGCGATGACTCAGATTCAAGATCAAACCGTTTCCGCTGTTCCCAAGATCGTTGGTATGGCGCTTGCGGCGTTGTTGGCGTTGCCGTGGATGAGCAGCCGGATGGTCGATTTTACGCGCGAATCGTTCAGTCGACCTTTGATTGGACACGTACATAAATCTCATCAGCCGACGAACGCTGTTGCCGTTTCGGCGCCGCCAGAAGATGGCGTGCGTGTTGCCCTTGCCACTGGTTTTCCAACCGCACCGCGATTGATCCAAGCTAGTTCATCATCGGTGCCCGCCGGGCAATCTACTATGCCTGCGATGCAATTTCGCGGAAGTTCGATGCCGCAAATGGTTCTTCCCAAATCGCCCGTTCCTGCCGCTGGTGAATCACCGTTTCGTCTTCCTAGCTTTGGTCGTGAAGATCAACAAGACGTCCCTCAAAACATTGGGGGATAGGCTGTGGATTTGTTGGCCGTCTGTTTGTTAGTCTTCATCCGGATATTTTCGGTCACGATGACTGCGCCAATTCTTGGCAGCAACGCTGTCGCAGTCAGGACGCGTTTGGGCGTCGCAATGGCGATGATGTTGCTAGTGATGCCTCTGATCCAAGTGCCCCAGACTCTCCAATTCGATGGGGCAGGGCAGGGCAGTCTTCTCGCCGGCAAGTTGTTTCAGCTTGCCTTGGGAGAGGCGACCATTGGGTTAGCATTGGGGCTGAGCGTGTCGATCATGTTCGCGGCGGCTGCGGCAGCCGGAACGGTCGTTAGTCAGATGGCGGGTATGAATATTGGCGACCAAGGGCCGAGCGATCCTGTTACAGGTGGATCAGGTCCGCTTGCGCGATTATTTTCCATACTGTCGCTGGCAGCGTTTGCCGTTATCGGTGGTCCGGCGATGGTGATGAGTGCAGTAGCCGACACATTTGTTCATTTGCCTCTAGGAACGCAACTGGCCCCTGTTACGCTTCCCGGTTTGATGGGAGATCTGCTCCAGCAAAGTTTTATGTTGACCCTACGAGCCGTTGGTCCAGTGGTAGTTTGCTTACTAGTTTCCAATATCGTGATCGGTATTATCAGCCGTACCTATCCGCAGATGAATCTCTTGGGGATGGGGCTGACCGCGAACATGGTAGTCA
>CAYTPS010000242.1:0-3784 GCA_964439245.1 uncultured Pirellulaceae bacterium
TGGCCGAACAGGGAAAACGTGTTTGGCTAATCGATCTCGATCCGCAGGCGCATGCCTCATTGCACCTGGGGTTCGGTATGCAGGAAGAATATTTGTCCGTGTACGATGTGCTGACCGACCAAACCCCTATGTGTGATGTGTGCCATCTGGTCGATGACAATCTATGGTTGTCACCGTCGCACATCGATCTGGCTGCTGCTGAGATGGAACTCTCCGGTGCCGTTGGGCGCGAGATTATTCTGCGCGATAAAATGAGTGAGATGGAACAGAATTTTGATTACATCATTTTCGATTGCCCGCCGTCTTTGGGAGTATTGACGCTTAACGCTCTAACGACTGCAGATGAAATTTTTCTCCCGTTGCAGCCGCACTTTTTAGCGCTGCATGGCCTGAGTAAATTGTTGCGTACGATTGAACTGGTGGCTCGCCGGCTAAATTCAAATTTGCGCCTAACCAGTTTGATTTACTGCCTGTTTGATACCGGAACGCGATTGGCCAACGAAATCGTTGGCGATGTCGAGTATTTTTTCGAACAACATCGAGGCACCGATTCAATGTGGGCGGAAGTAACAAGTTTCGACACGCGCATTCGCCGCAATATTCGCTTGGCAGAGGCCCCCAGTTATGGTCAATCGATCTTTCAATACGCCGAAGATTCTAATGGAGCTCAGGACTACCGAAGCCTTGCAATGGAAGTAATGAAGCAAACGCAGCAAATGAGCCGGCAATCGGGGAGTCACGTTTCTGGGCCGTCCGTTGAGGAGCAGCCATTACGGGAAGCAGTTGAGGTAGAATTCGCCGAAGATGAAGAGCAACCATGGCTCTATCACAGTCGCTAATTTCAAATTGGCCTTCCGGTCAATGATTTTTGGTGAGCCATCGCACACATCTTCTATCGAGCTGTTGGTCAAGACATCTGCCATCGCGCGATGCGGCCTCATTGCGCCAGCATGGCTGATCCGGTTATACCGATTGTCGCGGATGGGCCTTCATTAAATGCCTATAAGGGTGTTAGATCTATGCGATTGTTGAATCAAATTTATTTGGCAGATTCGGGGCCTTGAAAAGCGCGCGCTAAATACAATAGATTCCAGTTTAAACAGTCTCTACTGCGCAGCTTAACTGCCTTTTTGCTTTCCTTTTGCCAGATCGTTCATGTCCGAAGTTACCGTTTTGATGACCGTCTTCGATGGGATGCCATATCTCACTGAAGCCGTCGATTCAATTTTGTGCCAAACTCTCTCGGATTTCGAATTCGTGATCGTAGATGACGGTTCTACTGACGGCACCTCGGACTTTCTCGATTCAATTAACGATCCGCGCGTGCGCGTGATCCGACAAGACAATGGCGGAACAGCAGCGGCAGCAAATTTAGGCCTCAAACACATCGACACACGATTCGTCGCTCGAATGGATGCTGATGATATCGCGTTGCCCACTCGGTTGTCTAAACAACTGACGTTTATGAAACAGAACCCAGACGTGGGGGTTCTAGGGACCCAAGTCGTCCCCGTAGGAAGCGCAGGCCACGGGAAATCGCTCAACCTGCCCTGCACTCATGAAGAGCTATTTTCTGACATGATGAGTTGCAAACACGGATTGGCTCACAGTTCGGTCATGATCGATGCGGATCGTTTGAAATCCATTGGCGGTTATTGGTCGCTGAGATTGATCGATGATTGGGACATGATGTTGCGAATGGGAGAGATTTCGCGGCTGGCGAATCTCGACGAAGTACTGGTTCACTATCGCGTTCATTCGGGATCGCTTAACGGAACCGACATGTTACGTATGCAGCGATCGATCGCCTACGCGTCAGAACTTGCCCGACGCCGCCAAGCGGACATGCCGCCGATTTCTTACGAGGCATTTGTTGAGACGCTCGACAACGCACCGTTTTTCCAGAGACTTGCCGAGCGGGCTCGTGTATTTGCATTAACGCAGTATCGTATCGCGGTGGCTGATCAATGCGGTGGAAAAAAGATAGCCGGCACGTTGAGATTAGGCTACGCTGCTCTATTTTCGCCGCGCCGAACTTTTGACCGCATTGGCCGCATGATGCGTTTTTCCGGTCAGCCTCAGATCTCTCCGCAGACGCAAGATTCGGCGTCGACAGAGACGACGGAAATTGACACTGACACTAATCTTCCGCAAGCTGTGGCCGCAACATCTGAGTGTTGCACGGAAACGAAAACCGGATCACTAGGCTGACCAACATCTATATCCCGTTGGTTCAGATCGATGCCGCGATTGTTTTCAAGCGCTTGATCATTGAAAACAATCCGTTGCGACGCTGAGGGCTCAGATGTTGATTAAGCCCCAGCTTTTTGAGGTAGTCGGAAACGTCACTCTCAGCAATCTCGCCGGCGGTTTTTCCTTGATAAAAGGACAACAGCAAAACAATCAGGCCTTTGACGATAATAGAATCACTATCAGCGAGAATATTCATCACCGATTCTTTGTCAGCCGCGTCGGCCTTCATCCAAACGGTGCTCATGCAGCCCTCGACGATGTAGTCCTGCGTTTGGAATTCTCTGGGCATCGTCGGCAATTCACGACCTAGATCGATAATGAAGTCGTAACGCTCATCCCACTCTTGGAGATCATCAAAGGTTTCAAATAGTTCTTGGGTCGAAGGTGGAAAATCAGGCATTGAGGTTTTGGCGAAAGCATCAAGAGAATTGAAATCGGGATCAAACATCTGAGAAGTGTTTTTCTTTCTTGTTAGAAAACGCCACTTCCGAGATTGGTTTTACTGTCAAAGATCCTGAACCAAAACCGATAAATGGGCAACCCGACAGCAATCAGTGGAAATACTTTTTCCCAATCTGTGCCAGATGCGGCAATCAATCGCCAACGCCGATATCCTGATTGCACAGCTGCATAATGAGCTCCATCTCGTCTTGCTCGTGCTGCGCCAACGCGATGCAAAATTTTTCAAACTCAGAACGCACCGTCTCGATGTTCACGTTGTCAGCCGATTCCCCATAGACAATCTGCTCCGCTAAATCGATCACCCGGCTCAAGTCCAGATAAAGCGTTCCATGCTCAAGCGTTTTTTCCCGAGCCTTCCGGTTTACGATCGGATTCTCGATCGATTCCTGATGAAAATAGCCATAGAACTCCTCCAACGCAAAATACGTTTCTAATTGGTCTCGCAGCTCGCACAGCCACTGAACCACCAGCCGAGGCGATGCATCAGGTTTTTGATTGATCCAATAGTAAGATCGATTGAGCGTGCTACGAAAATCAAAATCAGTTTTGATCTCGTCCATGAAAGCAGCATTGATCGTCATCCCTGCCGCAATTGCACCGCTCTGTCGGTATTCCTTTTCTGTAAGCCAAGTACTCATTTCTGCTCTCCCGCTGTTAGAATGATGTAGAGCCTTCTTCTAAAAAGATAACGCTGCCCGCGAACAGTGTCCAGTTTTTTCTTATTGCTTCGAAAAAGGGCCCTCCAAACTACTGCTATCAATCTCCTTAACATCAATCACATAAGCCAATGCGAAAACACGGCCCTTGGACGATAAAAGAAACCAATCGAGTCTACCAAGACCCGTATGTTGCTTTACACGTCGATAGTGTGATTCGACCTGACGGAAATCCGGGTCAGCATGTTGTCGTTCAAATTAAGCCCGGGGTCTGCGTGATTGCAATGGACACTCAGGGGCAACTCCATCTGACGCGCGAGTTCCATTACGCCGTTGGGCGCGAGTCGCTGGAGGCAGGCAGCGGAGGAATAGAGCCCGGCGAAGACCCACTGCTTTGTGCGCAGCGCGAGCTT
>CAYTPS010000242.1:3829-7956 GCA_964439245.1 uncultured Pirellulaceae bacterium
AACAGTCGTGATGCCAATTGCCGAAGCAGTCGAAGCAGTTGAAACGGGCTTGATTTCGCACGCCCCAAGCTGCGTCGCCATTTTACTGGTCAATCGACTCAAGCACCAAGGCACGGACTGAAAAACGTGTAATCATTCCGTTGAGTGAACCTATCGCTTTAAGGCCGAGTCTATGCCAGAGAATTCTGATAACTCAACTAGATTTCGTCTTACGATCATCAGCATCGCGTTCGCGGCTATGGCATGGACTGTTATGATCGCTGGATTTGTCACGGCAATCAAACACACGATGGCAAATCAATCTGTGGCCAGCGAAATTAAAGAATTGGAAGAAGAACTAGGAGTTTTGCGCGTTACCGATCCGCAGCGCGTCTACTTCGTTGCAATTGACAACACCAAAGTCCCCAGCGTGGTTGCCGACAACGTGGATCGAATCTGGCAATTTCGCTTCTACTTGCCGGCGGGCTACAGCAAGAATGATTTCGCAGGAAGCGGTCGGGTAGCGGCGGAGGGCTTCAATTTTAATGGTGGCAGTAGCGTTGGTTCGGGGAGCCCTTCGTCTGAGACAGTCAACAGGCTGTTTGCAATTAGTTTAGCCAAGAGGGAAAAATACATCGAAATCTATTCTTCCCTGGGAAATACCACTCACTGGCGACATCCTGATCCCAATGTCGACATCAATGAATTAGTCATCCAACCCGTTGTGTCGCTTGGAGATCCCGCGCGTTCGTTCGGATCTGAGGAAATCATTCCCCTTTTCAAGATTTACGATCCTGCTTCGGCTAAAGAAAAGATTGTCGACGGCCAGAAGCTAACGACCTTCTCAGGTGCGATACTGGTCATGTATCCGTCCTCGCAAGCAAATCGTTTTCGATTGCTGAGACAGGGCAGATCCATTAAGTCCATTGAAATGGACGAAGCCGCGAAGGAAACCGACTCTGAATAGTGCACTCGACAAAAATGGATGGGGCGTTCGATTTTCGTTGTGGTCTCTCATCATGCTCACTGCGATCGTCGCAGCTTGGACCTCTGCAGTGGTATCACGCCAGAAACTATCGCCGCTCGAAGCGCAGCGCGACACGTTAGCTCGCATGACGACTCGCTTAGAGAGCGGCGATCTCATAAAGCCGCTGCCACAAGTAGCAAGCGACTTCAATTCCTACAATGTTTACATTCCAGAAGGTAAACCTCGAGAGCTGCGATTCTTTTGTGGCGGCGTATCTCAGGCAGGGCTACCACCAGAATTCGAGAGTGCCCCGTTAAGTTCTGGAATACATCAAATCGTTTTCCGAGAACAGGACGGCCGGAATGAAGGCTATCGATTTCGAGCTTACGTTGATGGCGAACTCGTTCTTGATAAAAGCATGGGTCAGGATTGGATGCCACTTGGCTGGACACAAGCCAGTAGCTTAAACATGCGCGAAACGTCACCGTCCTGCTTGCCATTGATCGGCAAACAATATTTACCTCTAGTCATCTACGAGAAATACAACTACTTCAACGGAAGCCAAGACCAATGGGCTACTTGGCTTGGCTATCAATTGTGGATCGACGACGTTGGTCGAACTCCTGAACCGATCAATGACTTTGTGGGGTTGTTCGATCGCTCCTACGAGCAATCAATCGGACTTCGCAACGGCCCTAGAATTTCCAATCCCAGTTGGACTCCATCTATCGGCCTCGAGTTCAATCACCCTGCTGCACGCTGCTACGCAAGCTTCTTAACGATCGTGCCGGAGTTTATCGTCAACGGTGCGGTCTTGACGTCTGCGAAAACAAACGGACCATCTGCTTGGAAGTTGAGCCGATCACCGGATCAGATAGAAGAATTAAAATGGGACTATGGTTCGAACATACAAACACGGTCGGTATTCTTGCATGCCACCGCCACTTTGGCTGGAAAGATCTCACCGGTGATCGAGCTTCAATGGACAAAAGATCGACCGAATGATGTCGGACTGCGTTTACCTGCTGTTGCCGCTAACGCGCAGGTCAAACGTTGGCGGTTGAGAAGCATCGAAGGAGTAAAGCATCTTTGGCGAATGATTGAACACGGTAATCAAAGCATCGACATTCGCAAGTTCAACGGTTCAGCTGACACGGATTCCGAAACAACCAATGCGGCGACCAACCAAGTGGCAATTCCATTCGACAGCCTCGACCAACGACCACAATCTTTGAAATGGCGAACCGATATCCCATTGCCGCTCCAAATCCATCAACGCACTAGCGCCGACTCGGAGGCGCTCAAAGATATAAATGTGTACAAAGGGTTGCCATTCCAATTTGAATACGAAGTCCCAACTTCGGCGGCCCCGAAAGCTTGGGCGATCTCCCAGGACAATGATTCCTTTTTCAAAACGCCGATTCCCGGTGGTCGAGTCATCGATGAAGTTGTAATCGAACTCAACGCAAATGATCCGTCTTGGACTTGGCTTCGTTTAGAACCATTGGAAAAAGGACAGTAGTTCCTCTCCACAGCGCTCAGTCAAAAAAGAAAGATTCCTTGTAGCCGATCTCGCCAGACAATGGAGAGTTTGGTCTCATGCTATCCAAAGTCTTGCAACTTAGGCTACCAAAAAAATCACACTAACGGCGGCAGACTATCAAATAGAGTGACGGCACCAAGTAAAGCGCCATCAAGGTCGCGCCGGCAACGCCTGCGGCAATGGTTACTGCCAACGGCGGCCAGAACCCGCCGCCAGAAAGAACCAGTGGAGTGAAACCAGCAATGGTGGTCAACGTCGTTGCGATGATGTGCCGTGTGCAACCACTGACCGTTGCCACTAGCTCTGCTCGATCGGTACCGGTATTCTTCTGTTGCGAGATTGCTGCAAGGACCACGATCGAATCATTGATTGCCACGCCAACCAACCCCATCGTTCCAACGATCGCCATAAAGCCCAGCGGGTACCCAAACAGCGCTAACGCCAAACCTGAAAGACCGATCGATAGCCCACCGACAATAACAACGATAAACGCCTGCCGAAACGAACCTAACGACCCGACCAGCGTTAGAACCATTAGCGCCAACAACAGCGGAGCGTTGGCGATCAGCTGTTTTACCGCATGGCTGCGCCGAGCTGATTCACCGCCGAAGGTCAAAGTGTATCCCGACGGAAGACGAAAGTCTGAGCGAGACAGCCATTGTTTAAAATCTGCAACGACCTTTGAAGGAAGCACACCCGGCCGAATATAGGCCATGATCTCGTTAGTTCGTATCCCGTTGACTCGTACAATCGCACCAACATCACCATCAAGCACCACATTAGTCAGCGCTGACAGCGGAGTACCCGATCGCCGCGCCGATGCGGCCAGAACACTTGGAGGCCCCCCCTGCCCTGCCGCTGATGCAGGTACAGCCGCGCGACTGGCTCCGCGAGCACTTCCGTGAATTTCCAACGATCCCAACCTAGCAAAATTCTCTGCAGGAGATTGGGCGTCGGCAATTTTCACACGCACAGGGATTTCCAAACCTCCGTCAAATGCCGTTCCTGCCGAAACACCTTCGAGCGATTGATAAAGCTGCCCGGCAATCGCAGCGCGATTCAGCCCAGCCTCGGAGGCTTGCTGCGGATCAACTTCAATCGAAAGTTTAGCGATGGTCTCTTCCAGATCCGAGCGAGTATACGTTACCTCAGGCAATTGTGCCAAAAACAACCGAAGCTCACTGCCAAGTTCACGCAGCACATCCAAATCCGCCCCCTGTAAATGCAGTTCCACAGGCGCATCAAACGGCGGCCCCTGCTGCAGCTGCCGGACGATGACACGCGCGTGAGAAACTTCCTGATCCAGTCGTTGCTGCAATCGATTGACGACTTGAAGAGAATCTTCGCCGGGCTTCAAATCGACAATCGCCTGGGCGTAAAAGGGTGTGCCACGGCGCCGAGGAACCACGTTGTAATAAAACGTAGGAGCACTTCGACCAACAAACCAGTAGGCATTGGAAACACTCTCATCACCCACCACACTACCTTGCATTGCCGACACCGTTTTTCGTGTCTTCTCCAAGACACTGTCCGCGCTCAATTCAACTTCAATCTGAATTTGCTGTCGATCGGAAGCCGGAAAAAACTGCTCTGGCAAACGCGTTGCAGCCCAAAAACCTAAGGCAGGCAACGCTACAG
>CAYTPS010000243.1:0-7947 GCA_964439245.1 uncultured Pirellulaceae bacterium
CATGAACGACGCTTTTCTTCAAAACATCACCTTCGCCAGTGTGATGCAATCCTTATGGAGGCAAAAGTTCAAAGCCTTCTTGTTTGCGTTTCTGTTCATGGCGTTGGTGTTGATTACCCTCATCCTAATTCCCAAGAAATATGAGTCCGTAGGAAAGCTGTTTGTTCAAGTAGGACGCGGCGGGGTCACCTTGGACCCAACAACGACCACTAGCCAAACGATCACAGTCTTAGAGTCCCGTGATGCGGAAATCAACTCAGTGGTCGATGTACTTCAGTCGCGTGGCGTGTTGGAGTTGGTACTAGATCAAGACAACTTGGAAGAGGAGATCTTGAAGTCGAGTTTTATTCTCGAAAACGTGTCGCTTCCGAAAATCCCATTTCTTTCTACTCCTGACGGAGATGAGCAGTACGAGAAATTCAAACGTCGTGACAAGGCTGTCAAAAAACTACAAAACGCTTTGTCGGTAAAGACGCCGCGGAAGGCAGCGACCATCACGATTGTCTGCCATACAGAATCTGCAGCTTTATCGAAGAAGCTAATCGAGGTGTTGATTGACACCTATATCGAGCAACACGTCAAAGCGCGTCAGACCGATGGCTCCTTCAAATTCTTCGAAGAGCAGCTACAGCGTGGAAAGGACAAAGTCGACGAGTTGAGCAAAAATGTAGAAAGCTTTAAGAACGAAATCGGTGTGATGTCCATTGAAGGAAACCAAGCCGCCCTGCGTCAACAGATTTCGATGATTGAAAACGAATTAATTCAAGCTTTATCAAAACGCGACGCCTACAAATCTCAAACACAAGAACTGGTTCAAATGGTTGCAGCTCAACCCCGAGAAGTAACGCTTGAGTCAACCGGCGGGATGGCGAACCAAGGCAGCGACCTCATGCGGGACCGGCTGTACAACTTGGAGCTGGCGGAGCGGAATCTGTCTGCAAAATACCAACAAAGCCACCCCAAGGTCGTTGCCGCTCGTAAGGAGGTAGCCGAGGCGAAGTCGATCATGCTCACGCAAAGCTCTGCCCGCACCCAAGTCAAACGTGGGCTCAACCAGAACCTTCAAACGCTAGAGCTAAAATTGATGGAAGCGAAAGTCAACGTGGCGGCGGCAGACGCTGAAGTCAAGTCTTACGAAAAAGCGCTCAAAGAAGCCAATAATAGAATGTCTCGTTTAATCGAGATCGAAACGAAGCTGGCCTCGATGGGGCGGCAACTGCGTGTGGCTGAGGCAAATTTTGCAACCTACTCTGAAAAACAAGAAGAGGCGCGGATCAATCTGGCATTGGACAAAGGCAACTTTAGCAATGTCAAAGTTGTTCAACAACCTACGATGCAAGTCAAACGAGTCAGCCCAAAGTATTCCCTGATCCTAGCTGCCAGTTTCCTGTTCTCGCTGGTCGGTGCGGTTTGCGTCGCAATCTTTGCTGACCAAGTCGATTCATCATTGAACACCGAACAAGATGTTGAAGACATTCTAGGGTTGGAGGTGCTGGGAAGCATTCCTAATGCTGGACGGCGGCCGTTACTGGTTCACTAGGAAACTCGCTTAACCTTTATTGTTACCGACCAATTCAAAAACGCCATTCAATCAGTCACACTATGATCCCCAACACTGAAGAACCGATGACAGAAGAGCTTTCGACAACGTTGTCCAAGAACGGAAAAAAGTTGTGGCCTCAATACGGTAAATTGGCGCAGCAAATCAGTCGAAAACTTAACCAGCCCAACGTCTCGCACGCTATTGCTTGCGTTGGCATGACACGCGGTGAAGGCGCTTCAACCGTCGCGGCAAATCTAGCGATTGCCTTTTCGATCACCAACGAACAACCCGTATTACTCATCAATGGGAATGAGCGACCATCCATTGCTCACCGCGCTCTTGGGGCCCAACCCAAAACTGGCCTTGAGCAAGTCGTTGTTGAAACGGTGGAGTGGCCTGATGTGATTTCCCCGACGTTAATTCGAAATCTTGACTATCTGGGCTGCGGTTTGAAAAACCGTGAAACATTTTCTCCATTTCTTGTTTCGCGATTCCCCGCCCTTTTGGAAACACTGAAAGCCCAATATCCGATGGTAGTCATTGATCTTCCCGCGCTCGACCGCCCCTCCAGCAGCAGTGCTTTGATGAATGTTGCCGACGGCGTTGTGCTCGTCATGCAACCCGGTCATGTCAAAGCGGGTAAAGCCAAACGTTTGCGGCAATCACTCGAACGCAGTGGCGCCCAATTGCTGGGAGTAGTAATGAATCGCCACGAGGAAAACTAGCAACTCTCATGTCGATGGGTTCCTCACAATCCGTATTGATCAACCGAAGCGGCGGCACAGCTAGAAACGCCGACGGGTTTCTTGTTGACGACACCAATCAGGTTCTAAAGCAGCAGCTAAAGTCCGAGCAGTTTTTTGTCATCGTCAGCATGTTGGCTGCTTGGGTGATGTTGGCGTTCGTATTTTCGCTGCCGGACCGCGACGAACCTCTGACCGTTGGTGGATTGGACCTGCTTGGCCTTGGGAAAATCATTTCGCGTATCGGCGGACTGATTTTTCTGATGGCGGTGAACCTGATGATGGTTCGTCAAATGAGAATCCGCGTAGTCGTTTTCTACATGTCTGGCTTCATCGCATTTTTTGGTTGGTCAGTGGTGACGATGACATGGTCGGCACTCCCGGCTGTTTCCGGGGGGCAACTGATTTCGCTGGCGGGTTTGATGTTACTAGGAGCTACAATCGCGCGGGCAGTGGAATCCAATCACGGCGCCCGGTTGGTGCTGTCCCTGTTGAGCCTACTGTTGGCGACCCGAGCTTTGGTGATGGTCCTGCTCTACACCGCGATAGGCGCCGAATCCGTCTCGCGCGAGCACGATTCCTTCTTTCACTCCACCGACGCAGCGGAAACTGCATCTATTGGAATTGTGGTTCTGGCAATATCGATGATGGGATTTCCCAACTGGCTGACTCGTGTGATCTTTTATCCGGGAATGATCATTTTTGCCGCCCTGTTCATGATTGCGCAGAATCGATTGACACTGATCATAACCCCGCCAATTTTTCTGCTGATCTTTCTGATGAACGGAAACAGACGCGGCCTAGTCAAACTCGCATTTTTAACCAGCCTGATTGTGCCTTTGATCATGTTGGCAGATCCTGGATTGGAAATGTTCGCCAAGCTGGTTGGATCCACCGAAGAATACGCGATGCGTTCAGGCGATGATGACACGCTTTCAACATTTTCCGGGCGGACGGAGTTGTGGGAAGCGATTTGGCAAGAGTATGTGAAATCGCCAATTGGAGGATTGGGCTATTTCGTCACATCCTCCACCGGGGAACTCGATGTGTGGTTCGTGCCACTAAACTACACCGCACATAATCAAATGTTCCAAGTTCTGGCCACGACGGGGGTGGTTGGACTTATACTTTTTCTGCTAGGGCTAGCATTTCCGTTTCAACTCGTTGTGTCCAAAATTCTGCAGAACGATTCTGAAGGCCGTGCCGCCCGCTCGGTGGCTGTAATTTTTCTCTGGATGGCCCTCTGGGGACTGCTCAATTCCTCATTTAGCGGACCTTTATCGACTTCCAGCATCACTTTTTGGATTATCGTTGGATTGGCCATTGGACGCTTGCGCAAATCAAACAAGGATCTCTCAAACGGCCCGAGTTTGGGGGCTGAGCAAACAATCCGAGGGCGCTAAGGGCGAGGTCTCACGCCGCCAAACCTACGAGATAACCGGGGATTTACGATAATCCACAATGATCTAGTAGTATTCTCGGGGGATAATCGCTATCCTAAAGGGCGAGACGACGGTGCTGCGGGTTTGCATATTCAATTCAGGCCTGAGCTTGTCCAACCAAAACGTTACTCCTCCCCAAAGAAAGAATCTGATGAAGTTTGGCTCATACGAGTCAGATGACGTTTATCGACTTCCGCCAAAGAAGACTTTTCAACAGTGCTACCTATGATCGTGATCGGGTTGGCTGGCGGAGTTGCATGCGGCAAAAGCTCGGTTGCAGAGTGCTTTAAGGATCTTGGCTGCGTCATTATTGACGCTGACAAGGTCGGCCATGAAGTTCTCAGCATGCCCTCGATTGTCGATCAGGTCTATCAGAAATGGGGAGGCAGAGTCGTGGTTGACGGAAAAGTCGATCGCCGCGAATTGGCAAAGATCGTTTTCCCATCAGATACAGACTCACCAACCGAGGCCCTCAAACATCTTGAACAACTGACACATCCTGAAATTGGCAAATTAGTCCACGAGCGTCTGGAGCAATTCAGAGCGTCTGGCGATTTTCCAGCGGTTGTTCTTGATGCGCCGGTAATGTTCAAAGCAAATTGGGATCGCTTTTGCGATAAAATCGTTTTTGTCGATGCCGATTTGAACGTGCGAAAACAACGTGCGAAAGAACGAGGTTGGCCAGAGACGGAATTGGAAAGACGGGAGAGTCATCAAATGCCACTCGAACAAAAGAGAAAACGTTCGACGGACTTTGTTACGAACTCGGGCTCATTAGATGAATTGAAAGAACAGATCCGACAGCTTTGGAGACAATGGAGCATTCCTGCTTGACGGCGAAGGAATGCTCAAATTAACAAATCCGGCTTTACCCACCCTGACTGATACTGCCGGTACATTGGAGATAATTCATGGCCTACCCAAGAGATTCTAGGGGGCGCAACGACCACCGTTCGAAAGATCGGAGACAGAAACGACAGGTTGAACTTGACCCAGATGTCAGCCAACGGCTGAAAGAAATCGAATCTGGAGGTGAACCTCTTTCGCTTGCCGAAAAAATTTCGCGCGAGGACAAAGACCCGAATTCAAATGTTTCGGCCGACAGCGAAAATGGGCAGAAAATCAACGTGACGACATTGCAGAAAATGTCCATCGATGAACTGAAGCAGTATGCCACCGACCAAGGCCTCGCTCCCGGCGAGCTAGACAAGCACGGTTTGATTGCCGAAATACTCAAAGGCAAAATCAAAACACAAGGCATCATGTTTGGCGAAGGGACACTGCAAATCCTGCCAGACGGATTTGGGTTCCTGCGCAGCCCCAATTACCACTATTTGAGCTGCCCAGATGATATCTATGTCTCCCCCAGCCAAATCCGCAAATTCAATTTGCGAAATGGTGCTGTAGTGCGCGGCCAAATCCGTCCGCCCAAAGAGAATGAACGTTACTTTGCACTTTTGCGAGTTGAAACGATCAACGAGAGTTCGCCGGATGAGAACTCTCGGCGGATTGATTTTGACGATCTGACCCCGTTGCACCCCAACGAACGAATCGTCATGGAACATGATCCGAAAGATCTTTCGACACGCGTTATCGACATGATGACCCCCATCGGCTTCGGCCAACGCGGATTGATTGTCGCCCCTCCGCGCACCGGTAAAACGGTCTTGATGCAGCGCATGGCAAGAGCGACATTGAAAAACTATCCTGATGCGTACGTCATTATGCTGTTAATTGACGAACGCCCCGAAGAAGTCACTGACATGGAAAGGGAAGTCAGAGGAGAGCGTTGTGAGGTAATTAGCTCAACGTTTGACGAACCCGCCTCCCGCCATATTCAGGTCGCGGAAATGGTATTGGAAAAAGCCAAACGGATGGTGGAATGTGGGACCGATGTCGTTATCTTCCTTGATTCGATCACGCGACTGGGACGTGCCTGGAACTCAGAGTGTCCGCAATCGGGTAAAACCCTTTCCGGTGGCCTTGATGCTAATGCCATGCAAAAGCCAAAGTCCTTTTTTGGGTCGGCCAGAAAAATCGAAGAGGGCGGCTCGCTAACGATCATGGCCACTGCACTGATCGACACCGGTAGCCGCATGGACGACGTCATCTTTGAAGAATTCAAAGGCACAGGCAATTTAGAAATTGTATTGGATCGGTCACTCGTGGAACGACGTATCTGGCCCGCAATCGACATCGCCGGTTCAGGTACCCGAAGAGAAGAGAAACTCTTCGAGGAAGACGAATACGATCGCATTTGCCAGGTTAGACGCATGCTGGTCAGCATGAGTCCCTCCGATTCAATGGACATGCTCACCACGCGTCTGAAGAAAACGAAATCCAACGGTGAATTTCTGATGAAAATTCCTCTGGATTCCGAGTAACACGCGTTTACACCAATCCCTATTACAATCTAGATTCCTTTTCTATCTGATACTGTGTTGAAGAACTTCTCTGGCGAATCGGCCTCGGTCGAAGACAAGACTTTTGCAATTGTCGTGTCGCAATACTACGACAATATCACCGGCAACATGAAGGATGGTGCGGTTGAGACCTTACTGCGCAACCGCGTCTCTGAAGAAAACATTTCGATTTTCTGGGTTCCCGGTTCCTGGGAGTTGCCGCACGCCGCGCTACGTCTGGTGAAGACCAAAAAGTTTGATGCGGTCGTGTGTCTTGGGTGCGTCATCAAAGGCGAAACGACTCACGACCACCATATCAACAGCGTCATCAGCAGCAGCATTGGTCAAATCAGCCTTGAACACGATGTGCCAATCGGATTTGGCGTTCTGACCTGCAACACGCTCCAACAAGCGTTAGAGCGGTCCGGGGGAAGCGTAGGCAATAAAGGAATCGAATCTACCGAGGCAGTCATACAAATGCTCCAGTTATTCGATGAAATTGGCTCAATCTAAGGCCTCTTAATCGCGGAGGTCATGAATTTCTACTGGCAACTGCAAGCGCCCCAATTCTCGTTTGTCCCACGATTAATTAGACTATCGTCAGTTCACTCCACCTTGTTCCTGTAATTTTGCTGTATGTCACGTCGTCGTCGAGCTCGCGCGATTGTTTTACAAGTCCTCTATCAAGACGACTTGAACCCAACCCAGCCAGCGGAAATTAAGAATCGATTTATCAATGCCCGCTTGAACGAGGATCCCAAACTGATCGCGTTCGCCAACGAACTGATTCAAGGCGTAACACTATACCGTCAGCAAATAGACGAAAAACTAGCCGCCATCGCCGCAAACTGGAGACTCGGAAGAATGGCGGCCACCGACCGCAACGTGCTTCGTCTGGGGGCATATGAAATCCTTTTTGGTGACACACCTGACCGAGTCGCCATCAATGAGGCGATCGAACTTGCTCGGCGGTACGGGACCGACCAATCGTCTCAATTCGTTAACGGTGTTCTCGACCGACTGATGAAACGAGAAAACGATGGCGATACCAATGTTCCCCCTGCGACGGGATCCGACACCCCGGAGTCCTAAAATTGGTGACTTCGCTCAACGGTACAACAAATCAATTTGTACTTCATTTTCAAATTAACAAACTACTATCACCCTGCCCTTTTCCTCGCTGACAATAAGATCCCATGGCACGCTGGAACCCCTTTGGCAAATCTGAAAAAAAACCGGTCGAAGACGCCACAACCGATAGCCCTTCGACCGACACAAATTCAACCGAAAGCCCACCGGAAGCTGAAAAACCGAAAAAGACAAGCTTCTTCGGTGGCATCAAACAGGCTCTCAAGAAAACTGTGCGCGTCCTCAATACGGACATCCGCGATCTGGTCAAAGAAGAGGGACGCCTGGTCGACGACCAGTTTTTAGACGAGCTGTTCGCGCATCTGATTAAGACCGATATGGGCAACGGACCTGCTGGAAAGATCCGTGATTCGATCGGCAAGAAGTATCGGGCGCGCGTGGTAAAGATGAGCGAAGTGATTGAAACGGCGAAGGAAACGATCACTGAAATCATGCAACAGGAAGCGGCCGACATTATTATGGCGACCGAGGGCCCGACGGTAATCATGGTAGTGGGCGTCAACGGAGCCGGAAAGACGACCTCGATTGCTAAACTGGTCAACCTTTTTAAAAAACAAGGCAAGTCGGTTGTTCTTGGAGCCGGCGACACGTTTCGCGCGGCCGCGGTCGAGCAATTGACCGTTTGGTCTCAACGCATGGGCGCAGAAATTGTTACCGGACGCCAAGGT
>CAYTPS010000244.1:0-7918 GCA_964439245.1 uncultured Pirellulaceae bacterium
GCAATGAACTGCGTACCAAAGGGATTTGGGCGATCGGCGTTTCGCTGATTTTGGTCCTCGTGTTCATGTGTTTCTACTACCGCTTCGCGGGCGTCATCGCCACAATCAGTCTTATTCTGAACCTGTGCTTGATTTTGGCACTGATTATGTTCATCCAACAACCGCTGACCCTGACCGGTTTGGCGGGCCTTGTACTAACGGTCGGTATGTCGGTCGATGCAAACGTGCTGATCTTCGAGCGTATTCGTGAAGAACTCGACCGTGGCGCGGCATTGCGGATGGCCATTCGAAACGGTTTCGATAAGGCGACCGTGACAATTCTCGATGCCAACATCACAACGCTGTTTACGGCGTTGGCCCTGTACGCGATCGGAACCGAGCAGATCAAAGGATTCGCCGTTACGCTGATCTTGGGTATCTTGATGTCGATGTACACGGCGATCTTTTGTTCGCGGTTGATGTTCGACATTGCCGAGCGACGTGGATGGCTAAAGAAGTTGAACATGCGTCGTATCCTAGAAAAAGCCAATTTTGATTTCATCAGCAAGATTTCACTGACCAGCATCCTGTCGGCAGCCGCAATCGGAATCGGCCTTGTCAGTATCTTCACGCTGGGACCAAAAGTTCTAGATCATGATCTGCGTGGTGGTTCAACGATTCGCATGGTATTCAAAGAGCCTCAGAATATTGACGATCTCAAAGCCGAACTGGCTAAAGAAGAGATTGTCGTAAAAGATGAAAAGGTCGAATTCTCTGTCTCTGGATTCAGTGGTCCCGGCACCAGCGATGATCAAGCAGGGCGTATTTTCAAGGTCGACAGTAATCTGCCGGCTTGGGAAGGTGGCGCTGATGGCGAAAAATGGGAGCAGTTGAACGAGGTCATGACGCGCGTTTTCGGTGACAAACTGGAAATGCATAATGCCACCATCGAAACGGCCACTCCAGTGTCCGCTTTGCCGATCAAGCGTTCAAACTTGCAAACTGCCAAAAGCAAATTGCCAATGGAGATCCCTTCATGGAATGCAGTTACCGCATCGGCAATTAACTTGCTGTCGCCGAACATGATTATGCAAGATGACGGTGGAGCTGCCGCAGACGCCCCAGTGGATACGCCGATTGAAGTTAAAACCGAAACGCCAGTCGTTGAGGGAGATGCCCCTGTGATTTCAACGGACGATCCGGTGGAAACAGCAGACGCTCCAGAGATTCAATCAGATGCTAAAGCCGCAGAAGAATCCGAATCTCCTGGAAAAGGATCTGATACGAAAAAGACCGAAGCCGATGTTCCGGTTGAATCCACAGACTCCATTGGCGAAGACCCCACCAGTGAAGTCAGCAGCGCTTTTGACGCTGGCGACACCAGTGCCGCGACGACAGACGTGTTGGCTGAGAAAGTCACTCGCAAACTGTCTTTCGGCCAACCCATTACGGGAAAGACGCTCAAGGAGCTAATGCTGCAAGCGGCGGTTGCGCTTGACTTAGAACTTGAAGAAAACGCACTGGCCGTCACCTCGCCAGACACTGATCCGGGGGAATCCTCTGCAGGTACGGTATCCAAAGACTGGACCGTCGAAATGCAAAGGATCGCACCGGAGAACGCTGACGACATCTTGGCAAAATGGTCCGAGGATTTCAACGGCCAACCTTACTTTCCGATGGCCAGTAAAGTCGGTGGGCAGATTGCGAAAAACATGCAAACTCAAGCCCTCACCGCGGCGATCGTCGGATTGTTGTTGATCATCGGCTACGTCTGGTTTCGTTTCCAGAACCTTGCCTTTGGTTTGGCTGCGGTGATTGCGTTGCTTCATGATGTTGCCGTTGTGCTGGGTGTCATCGCCATCACGCACTACCTCGCCGGCGGATTGGGATTCCTTGGGATCACCAACTTCAAAATCTCACTGGCCGTTGTGGCGGCGATCCTGACGGTGATTGGTTACTCGCTGAACGATACGATCGTTGTGTTTGACCGCATCCGTGAGGTACGTGGTAAGCGGCAGGAGATTACTGCTGAGATCATCAACACGAGTATCTCGCAAACGCTCAGCCGAACATTACTGACATCATTGACGACGTTTATCGTGGTGTTCATTCTTTATTGTTTCGGTGGCGACGCGATTCACAGTTTCGCGTTCACCTTGGTCATTGGCGTGATCGTAGGTACGTACAGTTCGATCTTCATCGCCTCACCAGCACTACTGTGGCTGATGAATACTGTTGGCCTCAACCCAATGGATGTCGATCCTGAAGTTGCCGCTGAGAATTAATTCTCTGGCGGTTGGCAGATAGAAAAAGAACGCGTGGCCGATAACCACGCGTTCTTTTTTGCGCCGGTTCAATTAACAATCGCACCAAACCATTAACGCCTTAGGCTCTACCCCCAGCATATGCCACGCAAATCAGTTCGGGTAGTCGCATGTGCGAGGCAATGCCTAGTTAGTTGTTTGTCAGGGCTGAAGTGGCGTGTACCATGTTTGTGCATTCCGGCAATCCAATGCGGCAATTTAAATTCTCATCCCGTGCGTGACGCCGGGTGCCATGGTCACGCGAAGCATGACCATGCTCGGGCCAATGCTTAAATTTTTCGGTCGCAAATCATTGCAAAACCAAATAGTTTTCCACACTCGCGCCGCCGGTGAAGCATGGCACCCATATGAGTTACAGGAACCACTGACGCAAAGCGTAAGTGTGGCAAGCTTAGAAACTGTTCATTTCAGGTTTGACGGGCCACTAGTCCAATAAATCAACGGCCGCCGCATTAGAATGCACTTGATCGGCATTCTTCACGCCGGGAATGACACAGGTGACCGCCGGGTGTCGCAAACACCAAGCGATTGCCCACTGAGCCATGTTAACTCCGTCAGGAACCTCATCTCTCTGAATCGCAGCCACTTCGGCAAGCCAAGCGTCACGTTGCTCGTCCTCATGCCACTTGCCGCGCATTTCATTTTCCGGGAACTTGTGACCGGGTTTGTATTTCCCACTCAAGTACCCGCTGGCCAGCGGCACGCGTGCCAACACACCAAGATTCTGTTGTTTGCAAATCTCGAATGCGACCTCCTCTGGTTCGCGACGCAACCGGTTGTAAACGATCTGAATTGCATCAATCGATTGAGCGCTGCTCTGTCGAATCTGATCAGTCGAATCCCCTTTGCCGCGCACTGAATTGCCCAAGAAACGAACTTTGCCTTGGTCCTTGGCTTTCAACAACTGCGCCTGAACGTCGTCGGCGAAAATCTCATCATCGCCCCACGAATGATATTGATATAGGTCAATCACGTCAGTCTTGAGAGCCCTCAAAGAATCCTCCAGCTGCTTGACAACATCGTCCGCCGATCGAGGTTCCGACCTGTCGAATTTCCCGCAGAAATGATGACCAAATTTAGTCGCCAGAAACCAATCGTCGCGATCTTCTTCAATTGCCTTACCAATGAGCGATTCCGACAGGTGATCACCGTAGCACTCGGCTGTATCAATCAGATTGATCCCGCACTCCTTGGCAGTGCGAAAAATGCTATCGACGGTCTTCTGCTCGAAATCAATTCCCCACTCTCCACCGAATTGCCAAGTTCCCACGCCGACGACGCTGACTTCTGCTTCCGTTTTGCCAAGTGTGCGATAGATCATTTGAAATTTGTTCCTTCGTTGGTCTCTTTATAGAAATAGAAAATTGACTACGATGGCGGCTCCGTCGTCCTGTTTGGAAATCACTAAATGGATCCTTCCTCGAAAAAACTCGATCGCGCTGAGCTTATTCGCTTGGTCAAACAAATCATGTCGTCCAGTGGTTGTATGATGGACGTTGACGCAATGATTGCCACCTTCGAGCGAAACGTGCCCTATCAGGGTGCCGGTGAACTTATCTTCCACCCTCCGTCAGGAAAAGCAATGACTGCCGAAGAGATTGTCGATCTGGCTCTCCATGGCTGACGATACAAACGCTCAACGCTCCGTTGAAGATGGGCGATTTTTCCTGTTCCACACCCTTTGGAGCATCGCGTCAATTGTGCTGGCGCTAAGCACTTGGCGACTATGGATTGCGACAGACAATTTTCCACAAATTCCTTTGTTACGGTTTTTTGTTGGGACTCCCATTTGGATCGACTACGTGGCGTTGTTCGTTTGCGGCGCCGCTAGTTTGTTGATCGTTGCCGCGCTCTTTGGCCGCAGAACAACCGTCCCAAAAAATTTAATTGGCCCCAAACTGCGGTTTGCCTGCCTTATTTGGGCCGTAGCGTTAGCGATACTTTTCGCGACCAACCAGCACCGATTGCAGCCATGGGCTTGGCAATATTTTGTGTTCGCAATCCTTGTCGTGCTCAGCGCGACCCAACAGTTTTGCCTGGCGGCAAGTCGCACGGTGGTCTTGTCGGTCTATTTGTGGTCTGCCATCGGAAAATTTGATTACCAGTTCCTCAACGGTCTTGGACGTCAATTCGTGGGGACGATAACCAACTTAATTGGCTCTCCAATTCCAACCAATGACATCTCCCCTTGGGCCGTTGCCCTGTTACCCGCTGGAGAACTCTTGGTCGGCCTACTACTGATCTTTCCCGTATGTCGAAGATTTGGCGTTGCCGCTGCAGTTAGCTTTCATTTGAGCCTGGTCGTCATCCTCGGGCCATGGGCAATGGATCACCACTTGGGCGTGGTTATTTGGAACTGTTTCTTCGCTCTGTCTACTGCCGTACTATTTTGGCCTGAGAGAAAACAAGCAGAATCGCAAACCGCGCAGGCAATTGCCCCGCCGAAACTACTGCCACACGCCGCATCAATCGCACTTACCGCCTTAGTGGTTGCGATGCCCATTTATCCGCATTGCGACCACTGGTTGGCATGGGGACTCTATTCACCCAGCAATCGGCGATGCTCAATGAAAGTAATCGCCACGCCCGGACTGCAGGAATTGGATGATTCACTCCAACGGTTTCTAATTCCAATCAAGGACGAATTGGTCGGAGGTTTGGAATTTTACGAAGTTGATACTGGCAAGATGTCACTCGAGTTGCTGGGCGCACCGATTTACCCCGAAGCACGTATGCAATTGGGGGTCTGCCAATGGATAAATGCACGCGGCTTGCGCGATCGTGCAATGATAACCGTACAAAGCAAATCTGATCGATGGACAGGCGAGCGCCAATCGACACATTGGGAACCCATGGAAGCTCAAGGGGAGAGCACCCAATTTTTCTTCAACCACCTTCCGCGTTCATCTGGTCAATAGCCGCTTCGCTAGATTCAAGAAGTGGCTTATTGATCATTACCACGGGGTTCAACATCCTCCTTGGGCAGAACGGTTTGCCAATAGTCATCTCGCATTAATTGGACATCAATAGAATCGTAAACCCAGACTTTTCGGGAAACATTCTCTGGAGGTGTAGAGCGCTGTTTCATCGTAGCCAATTCAGGATGCAGAATCGCCTCAACCAGTGCCAGATCCCACATAACCCATGTGTCAAAATCTTCAAACCGCGCTTTCCATTTTGCAGTCAGGTGGGCACCAAGTTCCCCCATCTCATCATGCCGCTTAAAGGTTTCGTCACGGGCGAACGTCAGCGGCCGAGCCACATTGGCGGGCATGACATGCAAATTCAACGCCTCGCAATTGAGCACGTAGTCAGCCGCATTGAGGTCGCGTCTTATGTTGAAAGAGGACTTATTCCAGACCTGTTTTTCATGGTCGTAACGAAAACCAAGCAAATATGCATCAATGTTGTTGGCAATCGAAGGTTCAAGCTTAATCGCTGAGGCAAGATTGGTTGACGCTCCAAGGCAGACGACAATCAGTTTGTTTTCTGGCCTAGCAGCCTTCGCCGCGTTAATGATGAACTGAGCGGCGGGAGAATCCTTCGCTTCGTCGCCACCCCACGGCTTTCCCATTGGTTCCTTCGATCCGATCGGCGTCGGTAATTCATTCGCATCCAGCAATTTGACGAGGGCTTCGTTTTCACGCTGGCTGCCGCCGACGGAATCTTGTTCGCCCAGGTAATGAATCCACTGCGTCGATGTCAAAGCAAGAACTTCAAACTTTTCTTGGTTCAACATCCTCGTGATCGCAAACATGTCATCGATCTCGTTCGCTGTGTCGGCGTCGAGGATCAGCTGGGGACGATTCTGACCAAATACGCTTTTGCTGCCAATCGATCCGAAGAGTATGAAAACAACGATGCACTTCAATGCAAAAGCCACCTTTGCGGTGGTAGTTTGCCGCAATTCAATCGACATATCTGATCCCGGTTAAAGCTGTAACTGGCGATAAAGTACTCCCATACGAGCATCATCTCGCAGCTCCAACATATCACGCGAAAGCTATCGGTAAAACTGTCACCGAGGCACCACGCGTTTTCCCCCTTTGCGCGACCGAGAACAAAACGGGCTGCTGCGGTGGGTTCCCGCATCGGTCGACTACCGGTTGGCTCTCCCCCTCTACATGGCTGTTTCCACAACTTAACCCACCCAAAAAGGGGAGGGAGTCGCCGCGTCTTTAGCTGCTTTCCTCGCCCGTCAGTTTTCCTAATCGGAATGAACTAACAGCTCTTAATTTATCTCTTCGCGCAACGCGGCAAAGTTTAACAGCTTGATTGGAAATCAAAAAAAGTCTGCGAATTTGTTGACTATGACAATTGAATTGTTCAAGCGAAGCATTTCGATACATCAGATTGCTACCAGATTTATCAGATCTTTCCTAAGTGGATTCCTCATCACTTAGATTTGTTAAATAGCAAACTGTTGCAGCCTTAAACCCTTGACAAGGGTTATTGGGATGCCTGCACGACCAGCCTCAACCTCCATCGCAAAGTGGAAAAGCAAAATGCAGAATAATTCAAGCAGCCCGTCCAACTTTAGATCAATCTTCGAAGCTCTAGAAGAAAGGGTGCTGTTTGATGCAGTTCCAGACGCCACGTTTATTCTTCCACAAACGGATACTGTAGAGCCAGCGCCCGCTCAAATCCAAGAGCTTCAACAGGCCAGCAGCGAATCCCCGCGTGAATTAATTATCGTCGATGCAGGGGTTCAAAACAGCGACCAACTGCTGTCCGAGATCTTGGAATCAAAAACAAACAGCCTGCTTGAAGTGCGCGTGCTCGACGCCGACCGCAACGGCATCAACCAGATCTCTGAGATCTTGGCCGAAACCGATGGAAAGTACGGCGCGATTCACATCATCTCTCATGGTGATGCCGGAGAAGTTCATCTTGGTAATTCAAAACTGACGGCAGACAACGTCAACCAACACTCTGGTGAGCTTGCTGGCTGGGCCGCGGCGCTGACTGAAGACGCCGATCTATTGTTCTATGGTTGTGATTTGGCGGGCAATACAAAGGGTGAATCCTTCATCGAGTCCATCAGTGCGATCACCGGTGCGGACGTGGCGGCATCAGATGACCTGACGGGCCATGAGTCACTCGGAGGAGACTGGGATCTTGAATTCACGACCGGAGAAATTCAGGCAGCAATTCCAATTTCGTTGGCGGCACAGTCTGGTTGGGTCAACACGCTCAATACGATCTCAGGTACCGCGTTCATGGACGTGAACAACAACGGTATCAATGAAAGCGAAACGGGAGTCGCTGGCGTCGTAGTGACGGCTTACGACGCGGATGACAACGTGATCGCTACGGCGACAACCGATGCATCGGGCAACTATTCATTCATCAACCCGGGTAACGTTGCTCTGCGGTTGGAATTTTCGAATGTTCCATCGGGGCTGGAAGGAACCACAGCGGATCCAGCGACGGCTGATCCCAATACAGTAAGCGGTGTCGCATTCATTGAAGCATCCGCCTCTGACATGACTGCCAATCTTGCGCTGTATCAGCCAGATGGTGCGGTCAGGCTGGCGGTGAGTTGCTTTGATCTCTCAAATGACCCAGCTAATGGCACGAGCACCGCATTCCTTTCATTCAACAGCGACGGCACA
>CAYTPS010000245.1:0-7907 GCA_964439245.1 uncultured Pirellulaceae bacterium
CCGTTAATCAGGTTGATCTTGATCGACAGGTTGCGGAACATGGATGCGTACTCACTCCCGATGACGCCCGCTCCGAAAATGGTCAGCGACCTCGGTTTTTTCTCTAGATTCAGAATGGTGTCGCTGTCGAAGACACGCTCGTGCTCAAAGTCGAGATCCGGCGGATGATAGGGACGCGATCCAACGGCAATAACGACGTTCTCTGTCTTGATCGTGGGGCCGTCTTCCACGGAAATTGTGTTGGCATCTTCGAATCGAGCGTGTCCAGAAATCAGTTCGACATTGTTACGCGAATAGAACTTCCGTCGCATCGTCTCCTGTTCTGTGATGACCTTTTGTGCCGTGGCGGTCAATTGAGCGATCGTTGGTTTGGGCTTGATGCCACATTCCATGAGAATGGGATTGTTGATCGCGTCGGTCAATTGCGAGATGGCGAATTTGAGTGCCTTACTGGGAATCGTCCCCCAGTGAGTGCAGCCGCCGCCAATACGGCTGTAACGTTCGATCACGACAACGTTCTTGCCCGCCTTGGCCAATTGCATGGCCGCTCCTTCGCCACCGGGGCCAGTTCCTATGACCACTGCGTCTGTGCTTAAATCCGTCATCGCTGTTCCGTATCTAATTGATGTTTGTTCGCTGATTAGATGATATTTTGACCTTTTGAGGGCGATTCCGCAATCGTAGTCAGCCGGGTTCGTTTACGCCGGTTGAGGGGCCTTCAAAAAATCGAAGCGCGCATCCCGCTTTTCTTCGAGCATGTCGACCAGACGCTTGCCCAGCACGGGCGCGAACTTAAACCCGTGACCAGATAGCCCTGCCGCGTAGGCGATTTGCGAGTGGTCGGGGTGCCTGTCCAAAATGAAATGTTGACTGGGCGTCATCGTGTACATGCACATGCTGTGGTGCACCAGGCGTTTCTTCGTGAAGTGAAAATGTTGATCCAGAAAGCCTTCCACTCGCGCTTGTTGGTCCGCATCGATGCTCTGGTCCAACTGCTCAGGCGACTCGATAGGATGACCACCACTGTGTTCACAAACTTTCATTCCAAGGGTGTCCAGTTCCGGTGTGCTGTAAAAACAAGAACCATCGTCTTTCTCTAACAGGAAGCAAGGAAACTGGTTGACCAATTTCTGTTCGACCCGGTCTATTTGGTACCAGTGTTGTTGTTTGGCCAAGACTTTTAGTGGAAGGTCCAAACCGCCGAGCACTTGGCTGGTCCAAGCTCCAGCGCAAACAATCATGCGATCGGCTGACCACGTAACTTGTTCTGAATGGACATGAATCACCCCCGAATCGTCGACGTTCCATTGGTCGATGCAGACACCAGATTTTATCTTCGCGCCGGCAGCCAATGCTTGCTTGATCATCGCTGCCACGCATAGTTCCACGCGAAGGAATCCCCCTTCTGGCTCAAAGACACCAACATGGTCGTTGGGGATCTTGAGTATCGGCAGTCGTTTGTGAACGTCTTCTGCCGAGAATTGTTCGACTCGTATGTCGTGTTCTCTGGCGCTGTTGAGGACACCTTTGATAACGCTGCCGTCTGCGGGACCGACTTGGAGAACGCCGCACTGCGTCAAAAGTTCCTTTACTTCTGGAGCCGTTCGATGCCGCTTGTTTAATTCATCCCACATCTCGTACGCGTCCTTTAGCAGCGGGACGTAATTGGGATGCTCGAAATAAGATTTTCGAATAACGCGTGTTTGACCGTGTGAACTCCCATGATTGTGTGCGGGGCCAAATCGATCGATGCCCAGAACTTTCCAACCGTTGAGAGCCGCGTATCGCAGTGCGGCGCTGCCCACGCCGCCAAATCCGATAACGATACAGTCGAAATGATTGTCTTGCATTGCAGATTCCAAACGGATATTGGTTCCTATCAACCACAAAAAAACACTGACATCCGGTGAAGGATTGTCAGTGTTAATGATTCGAATCGTTCACGCGTCACGGACTACTTGTCGACATCGGGTCCGCCCAGCAATGGTAGCTCATCTTCCTGACCACCGTCATTGGCGGGGGCATCGGCTGGCTTCATCTTGCTGAAGTCTCCCAAGTCGAATTGGCTTGGCGGTTCAGTGTCCTGGTCGGGAGAAGCATCGCTATCCTCATCGGAGGATGGTGAATCATCAGATTGCCCAGAAGCTTCACCGGCATCAACCAGAGAAAATGAGTACCGTCCGAGTGTGTCGAGTTCTTCAGGTTTGAAGATCGTTTTGTCATACACCACCGTAGCGGATCGGGTGGTTTTGTCTGCGTTTGCGGAAGCTACGCCCGGTAGCTTGAGTAGAGCTTGCTCTACAAGTTTGTCTCACCCCGGTCATGTCATACCAGCAACGGCAAACGATGCAGTAGCCCTGTTTGCTTCAGGGATTTCCAGAGTTTGCTGATTGCATGCAACGGTGAGCAAAACCATCAGCAATATCAGCGGAATCAGAGATTTTAATATTGTCATTATGTGTCTCGCAGCGGGATCGGGGGACTCAACGTTCCGAAGAAATGGAACACGAGAAACACCCTATGTGCCAAATTGTACATCATCACGGCGTTCTAAAAAACAGCCAGTTTGTTGACTAGGTTACCTTCGCCGATCAATTTTTCGAGTTTGCGAAATGGAAGTTAGGCTGCTTTCTGCCGCCTGATAGGCGTCTCGCTGCCGAGCCATTTTTGGACTTTCTTCAATTCGGCATCCCATGACTTTCCAAACCTTACCTCACAGAAAACCTGAAATAGATAATCCACCGTATCGGCCAGTTCACGCACATTGGATATCCGATCGACAAGGTCGTGGGACACTGCTGCCGATTCGTCAGCCGTTCCAATTCTGGCACTTCCCACCGAAAACATTTCGCTTTGAAGGGCGAAATCAAATTTCAGATCATTTCGTACCAGTGTGAGCCCCGCTTTGCGAGGGAGTTTACCCATTTTCACCGCCAACGCCGCTTCGGGAAGTGCGACAGGAGACTCTGAGGAAATGGAATCTTTGCCGTGCTCACCCTCAGGGCAGTCAAGGCTGAGGCTTCGGGCGAACATTCCCGAAACTTCACTGCCATCGGCCAATTGAATCACGTTGCTGTTGGTCTCCCAGTTCCACCATAGCCACAGCAGAAACTCGTTGCCAAGGTAGTCATAGTTGTCGCCCATTCCGTTCCACCAAACGACGTTCCCGCTCGATTCGGTGTTGAACGCTGCCGGCGATGCGCTGAACAGCCCAGCATTTAAACCCAGTTCATCGGCGATTTCGGTGGCCAGTTTTCCGCAGGTCACCTTGGAAACTTCGATCCCGAAAGCTCGTTCCATCAGACCAAGGACCGTATCGTTGGTTTTCTCACTGGTGCTGCCCAAAAAAATCGTGTCCGAAACGGCGTCCCATAGCACAGACACTTCGGACAATTTTTTGAAATTGCCTTTTTCGGCTTCTTGAGCGCAGCGATCCTCGACTGCCTCCTTGGCCTCGGTCCGTTGAGCCTTGGAAGGTTTGCCACCGGGATTGTCATTGAGAAAGCTGGCAAGTTCCTGATGCATCCATGCTCGTTTGATCGGAGATGGGATTTGGCAGCTATCGATACGCACACCAAAATGCATCGCTTCACCGATGATGTTCTTTTCAAAACTAAATTCGGTGTCCAGTAAATGAGCGCCGCCAGAAAAACCAACATCAGGGCTTTCGTAGATGTTGCCCGGCGATTTGCCGACAACGTGTTTTTTGAGCGTCTCAAGATGGCCGTCACCAAATTCGCCAGTAGGATCGTCGGTTACTCGATAGCGTTGAAAGGTGACACTGCCCGATAGAAACCCCATATTGAATCTGCTCCTGATTTTCGTTTGGCACTGGTGGGTGAGGCGAGCCTGAAGTTGGCTCGCATCGACATGGATGTACCGTTGTCTTCGGCCCGGCAGAAGACAAACTTAAACGGGAACTTGAAGGAGAGAATCAGTGGAAACTGAAAGAATTTTTGAAGGCGCGTCGATGATCCTGCGACGTGGTTGAGACAGTTCTATCGATATTGTCGGCAGGTAATCTGACAGATAACCGGGAAGCACGCAGGGTATGAGTCAATGTGTCAGTAATAGACGGTTTCTTCGGTAGCCGACGGGGCGAGACTTGGGATGCGTCGTGCGGAAATTTTCAATCTCTCGCGAGGATCGGTTGCCCCAAAAGGCTCTACACCGCGCCGGTTCAGAACCTTCTGTGACCATCGCAACCAATTAATAATTTGGCGTTGGCGGGCGGTAGTGGTCCAGGTCAATCGTCTTGAACCATGCGATCGTTTTCTCTAGGCCCTCACGTAGTGGGACCTTAGGTTCCCAGTTTAGTTTTTCTTTGGCCAATGTGATGTCTGGTTGGCGACGGGTTGGATCATCCGCCGGCAGCGGACCGTAAACCAATTTTGACTTGCTACCAACAAGCTCCAGAACTTCTTCGGCAAGTTGTTTGATTGTGTACTCTCCAGGATTTCCCAAATTGATCGGCCCGATGACGTCGTCGGGAGCATCCATTAGTTGAAGGAATCCCTCGACTAGGTCGTCACGGTAACAGAACGAGCGCGTCTGTGACCCATCGCCGAAAATCGTAATGTCCTCGCCAGCCAAAGCTTGACGAATAAAATTGCTGACCACGCGCCCATCAAACGGATGCATCCTCGGTCCGTAAGTATTGAAAATTCGGGCGACACGAATGTTTGTCTTGTTGTAACGGTGGTAATCGAAAAATAGCGTTTCTGCAGCACGTTTCCCCTCGTCGTAACAAGCGCGGATTCCAATTGGGTTGACCGATCCTTTATAACTTTCTGTTTGCGGGTGAACTTCGGGGTCACCATAGACTTCGCTGGTCGAAGCTTGAAAGATTTTCGCACCGCAACGTCTGGCCATTCCCAGCATGTTGATGGATCCTAAGACGCTGATCTTCATCGTCTTAATAGGATTGTGCTGATAGTGGCCGGGAGAGGCCGGGCAAGCGAGGTTGTAGATCTCATCCACCTCAAGCAAAATCGGGTCAACAATGTCGTGCCGAACTAGCTCGAAATTGGGCTTGTCCAAAAGGTGCGTCACGTTGGTCTTCTGACTGGTGTAGAAGTTGTCTAGACAAATCACATCATGACCTTGGTCTACCAGGCGTTCACATAGGTGAGATCCGAGAAAACCTGCGCCGCCCGTTACGAGAACTCGTTTAATGATTGCCACTTTGAAAAGCTCAATAGAGTAATGAAAAACTGACTGAGAGAGCGCCAATATAGTTGGTTTCAGCCTAACTCAAACGGGTAAATTTTCCCGGCTAGACTGCCATGGAACCTAAGGTGACATTCGAAAACCGTAGAACCTAATGATTGGTCCACGCAAAGCTAACGCGGGCGGGAGAGGTCGTCTAGAATCGATAATAGCGATTGGGCGCAGTTGTTACGATTGAATCGACGTACGGCCATGTCCCTTAGCTCCACCGAAACGGCTTTTCGGATTTGGTCGTCGGTCAACAATTGGCTTACGCGTGTGGCCATGGTCTGCGCGTCGTCTTTGTGGCACAGCAAATCAAACGATTCGTTGCACCCAAGAATCTCGGGGCTGCCACCGACAAGGGTGGTGACAATCGGCAGACCACTTGCGGCAGCCTCAAGCAAGACGCGTCCTAGCGGCTCCTGCCGCGCTGGATGAAGCAAAACATCCGAGATCGCCATCAGACCAGCGACATCGGATCGACGACCTAGCCAATGAACGCGGCCAGACGGGGAACTGGCATGTAGGGCCTCACGTTCGTAGTCGATCGCCTCTTGTTTCTGCGAGTGACGTTGTCCAACTATTACCAAATGTGATTTTGGGACTATCTCGAGCAACAGATTGAAAGCTTGCACCAAAACGTCGATGCCTTTTCGCATTCCGATTTGGCCAACGTATAGAACGACCGGACTCCGATTTGGAATACCAAGACTCGCTTTCAGCTCTTCGGCTTGAGGAAGAGTTCTCAAACGCGGATGAAACTGCTCTAGATCAACCCCGTTGTAGACCACACGGAGCTTATTCGCGTCCATGGCTTGTTCAATATGGAAGTCCATTGTGGCACGTGAGACGGCGATGATTCGATCTAGCTGGTTGACGTCCGCAACAGCCTTTCGACTGAGTTTGATAATGTCGCGTAGATAACCGGCGGCAGGAACGCGCGCGGAAGCCGTGACGGGACCGCAAAGTCGGCTGGTCGAGAGGCTGTTACAAAGTACGACGTCAGGCTGATGCTGCTTCAGGATCTGGGCGAAGTCATCCCGATACTGGTCCTGTGATTTGCGACTTCCGTCGTCTCCATGAGTCGCCAAAGGAACGATTTCAACACCGGACTTGAAAAGTTGCCCAGTGAGTGTTTGGTCGCTAGGCGAAGCAGACGCCTGATGGCAAGGCAATGCGGCTTTGATTCGCCAGTGCGATTTAGAGAGCAACGCGAGCACGGCCAGCATCGAATTTTCGCCGCCGTTGAGCGTATCAAACTCAAACACAACCAGCAGGGTTTTTGCAGAATTCGACATGTGGGCAGCCTTACGTTAAGCGAGCGCGGAGCTTGCCATGATTACACGTAGCCGAAGTCGCATGACTTTGGACGCCCTGGCAGGGATGAGCCGCAATCTCTTGCGAGATTGGTCACGACGTAGTCTTATGCGTAGCAACTCGGTTTGCAGGCGTTTAAACCGTCCAAGTGTCGCCACTATTGAACAGAGTCTTCAAGTCGCCTTTGCCCTTCTTTTCGGCGGCCTGAACAACCTGAGCATTAATCTGGGTGTCGTAGGTCGGTCGATCAACCGCGCGGAAGACACCAATTGGCTCAGGAAACTCCGGAAACCGCATGCGGCTGAGGAGAAAGGCGAGTTGTGATGATTCGACTTTTTCGTCATGGAACAGTAGATCGTCTTGAGCGATGTTGCCATCTAGATCAACTGTCTCTGGAGTGAAGCCGTTCAATCGGATGCCCTTCTTGCCACCGGCATAAATCAGAGGCTTGCCGTGTTCCAATTCGACCGTGGAATCGTCCTTGGTCGCTTTGGCTTTGGCGTAATCCCACACACCATCATTAAAGATGTTGCAGTTTTGATAGACTTCGACAAATGAAGTGCCGCGATGCTCGCTGGCACGCTGTAATGTTACGCGAAGATGTTTGATGTTGGAGTCAACCGAACGTGCGACAAATGACGCCTCAGCGGCAATCGCTACTGACAGCGGATTGAGCGGTTGGTCGATGGAACCCATCGGAGTACTTTTGGTGATCTTACCAACTTTGGACGTCGGTGAGTACTGACCTTTGGTTAGACCGTAGATGCTGTTGTTGAACAAGATGATGTTCAAATCCACGTTGCGACGGATCAAGTGAATGAAGTGGTTGCCGCCGATGCTCAACGCGTCACCATCACCGGTGATCACCCAAACGTCCAATTCGGGCCGCGTCGATTTAAGTCCGGTCGCAAACGCTGGAGCGCGACCGTGAATCGAGTGCATGCCGTACGTGTTCATGTAGTACGGGAAACGGCTAGAGCAGCCAATCCCAGAGATGAAGACCGTTTCTTCTTGCTTCTTACCCATCGAAGCAAGAACGGTTTTCATCTGAGCTAAGATGGAATAATCGCCGCATCCCGGGCACCAGCGGACATCTTGGTCGGAAGCAAAGTCTTTTGCTTTAAGTACTGGAAGGTCAGTGCTCATAGTGGATCGTAATCTTCAAAAATGTGTGATGTGTTTTGTTGTGGCTTGGTCGAAGTTTAACGAGTCGCCAGTCTTTGGGGCGGAATTACTTCGCTTGAATCCAAATGGATGAAGCAGCGATAGGGCGACCCGCGAATCTGGCAACCTATTTCCCGGAAACTTCTTTGATCTTGTCGACGATCTCAGAAACGTGAAAAGGTTTTCCTTTGACTTTGTTCAGGCCGATCGCATTG
>CAYTPS010000246.1:0-7898 GCA_964439245.1 uncultured Pirellulaceae bacterium
TGATCCAGGACTGCCCAAGATTGAGCATCTACGTTCCAATGATTGGGCATTTAGCGTCCAATGTTTGGTCGTTTTCGCACAGCCGGGAACTTATTTCAGGGTGAATCTAGCCATCGGACTAGTGACGCTAATGTAAGAAATGCAACTTCGCATTTTTTCAAATTCACTCAGTAGACAGTTCCGCCAGACCGTGAGTTACGAACCAACTATCCATATCGTTTTGCACCAACCAGAGATCCCTCCCAATACTGGAAACATAGGGCGTACCTGTGTCGCGCTGCAAGCAAAGCTCTGGCTTGTGAAACCACTTGGTTTTGAAATAACCAAAAAAACGCTCCGTCGCGCTGGTCTCGACTATTGGCAGCACCTGTCTTGGCAAACGGTGGAAGATTGGGAAGACCTGTGCGAGCAAATTCCGGCCGAGCGATTTTGGCTGTTCTCGCGATTTGCGACCAAGAACTATCTGACGGCCGAATACAGGTCCGGCGACGCGCTGATCTTTGGCTGTGAGACAAAAGGGCTACCGGCCGAGATCACTGGGCAATACCCTGATTCGCTGCTGCGTATTGAAACTCACGAGAATGTCCGCAGTCTTAATCTTTCCAACGCGGTCGCCGTTGCCGGATTTGAGGCTCAGCGGCAGATCTTCCCCTAAGCTGACGTTTTGTTTTGGCGTCGATTTTTGACTTAGATTCCCACATTTGTTCTTGTTTTGCGGGCAAATGGGGAATTTCATTTTTTTTTGTTTTCAGGCCGTGCAAAAGCGACATATGCTTTGACCGCAAGAAAATCGGTCCAGTTCGGTGAGCAGGTTGTAACGTTTTGCAGCGTCTGTTTGCATAAAGCTCAAGTCTTTGTAAGTTGATAAGAGCGTTCCCCGCATCTTTCTTTGTTTGTCGTTAAAGGAAAACTCATGAAGAGGTTTTGTTATCTCTTAACTGTTACTGCTGTATTTTTCTTGATTGCTGGCTGCGGAAAATCTAAAACTGAGACTGAGCCGAAACTTGAGCCCAAGGTTGTTCAATCGATGAACATCCAACAACCCGATGACTCACAAGAGTAAGGCAAAAATGGTGCTTAATCCGTCCAAGGTTGCTTAGCAAAAATCGTATCTTTTTCTGACTGACTTCTTCCTACTTATTCCACCAACGGGCACTCGTGATATCTCTGTTTATAACTCGTGGCAATGAGAAGGGCAGAATGTATGACATTCCCCCCGAAGGCGCGACCGTTGGAAGAGATCTTGATAATTTGATATGTCTCACCGATCTTGAGACCTCAAGGAATCACTGCCAGATTGTTTTCGAGGGGAAACGGATCTTTCTGGTCGATCTCAAAAGCTCTAATGGCACCACCGTAAATGGGAAAATGGCTGCCCGCACGCCGATTAAAATTGGCGATCATATTCAACTTGGCCAAACGGTGATGATTGTTCTGGCCGCCACCAGCATTCCCGCACCTGAGATTCCTGACGTTCCTAAGACGCGTGCTAGGGTTGCGTCCACCTTGACTCCTGGCCCCGTTACTGCTGATGACCTAGAAGACAGTGATCGCTTCGTGTCGGTCATGAAAAGTAACCTTCAGTTCATGTACAACGCCTCGCTGGCCACCAGCCGCAAAGAGGTCGGGCCAATGTTGGACGATGTGCTGAACTTAATTTTCGAGTGGACTGATGCTGATCGCGCCTGCATCCTGTTGCGGGAGGGGCCCAAAAAACCACTGCAGGCAAAGGCCGTCAAGCATCGTGATCCAGCAAGGAAAAACGAAAAGCTGAAAGTTAGTCGGTCGATTCTCAAATTTGTTGACGACAGATCTGAGGGGGTGATTTCTTCCGACCTGCGCGGGGGGGAGAGTTTTGGTAAGTCTCCCAGTGTGATTGCCTCTGGTATCTCTGAGGTGATTTGCGTGCCGATTTGCGGACGCAGTTACGGCATTGGGCTGATCTATATCGACAAATTGGTCGAAACCCCCGGCAAGGAAGCCACCTTCAGCGAAGATCATCTCAAACTGCTTCACACGATTGCGCATCAGACCGCAGTAGCCATTGAGAATGAAGAATACTATGCGACCATTCTCGAAAAGGAACGCATGCTGGCTGTCGGTGAAACAGCTGAGAAACTCTCGCATCGCATCAAGAATATTTTGCAAAGTATCAACGGCGGCGCGTTTTTAGTAGACGAAGGGCTTCAGAGATCGGATATCCCGACGGTCGAAAAAGGATGGGATATTGTCAAACGCAACCAGGAACGCATCTCTCGGTTGGTGTTAGAGATGATGCTGGTCAACAACGATTATGTTCCTGAGAAGGAACCGATGTGTATCGTAGAAATGATGGACAACGCGATTGAGAGTCAGCGCCTAAAATCCAAATCGTTGAATGTTGAAATTGAGTACGTTTGTGGTGTTCGTCCTGTCGAGTTGATCGCCGACCGACGTGGGCTGCAAGATGCGGTAGAGTACGTCATTGCAGAAGCTGTAAGTAACAGCCGCAGTGTCGATGATCCAATAGTTATGGTTCAATTGGAATCCAATCTGGAGGTCATCGAGGTATTCGTTAAATCTGCTGAAGCGGAAGTTGATGACATAAGTCCGGAATCTAGCTACAAGAGCGAGATCTTTTCAGCTGGGAAGGAGTTCTTTCCCGGCCTTGAACTCTCGGCTAGCCAAAAGATTCTGCGGGGGCACGGTGGTAATGTTGATATCTCCAAGGAGAGGTCTCACGAAGAATACCGAATTTGGATGCCAGTCGTGTTGGCGAGCGGATCTGGAGTCAACACGATTGTTCAGAGACCCAGTGGTATCGGCAGCGCTTCCTCAAACGACTAACGCGCCGCAAGCGCAAACATGGCACCCGCCAATTCAGCTCTGACGGAACACTAGACCTGACCGGACTTGAAATGCAGTAGACTGGCGAGGTTTGGTTGACTTTGACGGCAGTACTGTTCGTGCGGAGTCTTCTCGTTGTGCTTTTGAGGAAATATATGCCATGCGGCTGGACGATGAATCACAGGAAGTTCCATTCTGGTTTTACATCGTTTTTCTTCACGCTTGGCCACGAATTTGCTGAGTCAGCATCCTCAGTTTGAACGCTTATCGTTTTATGTACGCCTTTTGTGCGTGGCAATATTTCTATGCGCTGGTTGCAGTAGAGGAACTTACAGGAACTGGGCTGATCGAGATGCTTATCGACTGATAAAGTCACGGCAGACAGACCCTCTTTGGACCACGCCTCAACGTCAGGTCGAGCCCGCATACCAATCACGTTTGGCAGACCACAATGAACCTGACTGCGGGCCACTACCTCCGGATGACCCTGCCGCGAATCTCTACATGCGGCGGCCATATAACTCCCGAAAGTCCGTCAAGTTCTGGGACCAACGCGGCTACCAAGCGACGGTAGACAATGGATTGTGGGACAGTCATCTTCCGCTCAATGACGATGGAGAACTTGAGCTAGATCGTTACGCGACTGTTCGAATGGCTTTGCTTAACAGTCGGTCATATCAAGACGAAGTCGAACGGCTTTACGCGACGGCGTTAAACTTATCAGGAAACCAGTTCGAGTTTGATTTAAACTGGTTCGGTGGTAGCGGAACGAATTTTGTGGCGCAATCCGATGGTCTCAACGCCACGCGCAATTTGGCAACGTTAAATCAGCTAGGTGCAGTCAGGAACCTCGCCGCCGGCGGCCAGTTCGCCGCAAGTCTGGTCAATTCCTTCACTTGGCAACTTGGTGGCGCAGGACCGGCAAATTTCTCGGCCGGAAACATATTGTTAAGTGTTACACAGCCGTTACTGCGCGGGGCGTTTCGTCATGTTCGCACCGAATCTTTGACTCAGGCCGAACGAAACTTGCTATACGGCGCGCGAGATTTCGCACGTTTCAGACGTCAGTTTTATTTTGACAATGTCAGTGCTTACCTCAATCTGCTCAACAATGTCCAATCCGTTCGTATCGATACCGAAAACCTTAGCAATCTAGAGCTAAGTCTGGACGAGTTGAATGTTTTGTTGGAGCGGGATCTGGTTTCGCCGATTCAAGTTGACCAAGTCTTCCAACAATATCAGTCGGGGCGTATCTCACTGATTAACTCAGAACAGTCTCTCGAAACGGCGTTGGATCAATTTAAGTTCAGGTTGGGCTTGCCTGCTCGTGTTGAGATCAAATTGGATGAGACAATTCTTGAACCTTTTACTTTGAACAGTTCCGAGGTAGAAGAACTACAGACTAGCGTCGAGGAGCTTGAGCAATCATTGGTCGAGTACTTGCCTCCAGAAGTCGCGCCTGATGAGTTCATCGAGAAAGCCTACGACCGTATCAAACAGCACTCCAAAAGAGTCGAACAGGCGACCGCCAGCGTGAAGAGCGAGCTTAGTCGCTGGGATTCATCTTTGGGAGAAACGCCTGCCAACAACAGCGAGGCAGAAGAGATAGATTTCAAACAACAACAGTCTTTGATCAAACGTGTGGGTGAGTTGCTTGAGGATATTGAACAACAAAACGAAGCCGCAGAAAAGCAATACGAGAAGCCAATCGAAAAACTCGAGTTTGCCGTCGAGCAAGACCAAGACGGGGAAAGTTTAGCAGACGAAGGTGATGCCGAAGTGGAGATGACGGCTGACCAAAAGCGCGTTGAATCCTGGAAGAAACTTCAGCTGCTGATCGCTCAACCTGGTGGGCTGAAGGAACGCGTTGGGTCGCTGTTTGTCGCTCAGACACAAATTCGCCTGTTTTTGATCGATATAAAACCACTGGAACTTGAAACCGAACGCGCGGTTGAGATCGCGTTGGCCAATCGATTGGACCTGATGAACGCTAAGGCGTTTGTGGTCGATGCTTATCGTGGCGTCGAAATCGCGGCGGACCAGTTGGAGTCCGATTTGTCGGTGACAGCATCGGCGAACCTGCAATCCGACGACGACCGGAAAAACGCGTTTCGCTTTGACAGTGAAAATAACGAGTACAATGTGGGTGTCGAGTTCGACGGCCCATTGAATCGATTTAACGAGCGAAACAATTGGCGTCTTGCGGAGATCAACTATCAGAGCACTCGACGGCAGTATATGGCTACCGAGGACAGCGTTGTTAACCAAGTACGTTTGGATCTACGTCTGCTCCGAACGAACCGTTTCAACTTTCAAATCACTCGTCAACAGTTGATTGCGGCAACGCGGCAGGTCGAACAGGCTCAGTTTAATTTGCGTTCGGCGACATCTGGCGATTCGAGCTTGACGCAAGACCTTTTGCAGGCGTTACAGACATTGAGAAATGCGAAAACTCAGTTGATTTCCAGCTGGATTCAATACGAAATTTCTCGTATTAGGATTTTTGTTGATTTAGAATTGCTACAGATAGATGAGCAGGGGAATTGGATCAATGAAGAAGAAGACTTCAAAACCTTATCCGTCAGCACCGAAGACCGACTCCCAGAATCCATCGAAGCCGGAAGCAACATCGACGATGACCTTGAACAACCCTTCGAAGACCTCCCGCTCGAACAAACAAGAAACTCTCTCGGAAGAATCCAAGAACTTGGCCCACAAACCCGACCCAACTCAATCGAGCAAGCGAACCGCGCGAGTTATTTCGAGTTTGGTAGTTCTCGCCGTCGGAGTGGGAATCTATCTGATCTACGCTAATGCTGACGTGGCGGGCGAAGATATCGCAGACGTGCCCACTGCCGCCGCTCGGTTGACCACGTTGATCGACAAAGTGGTCGAACAAGGTGAGCTAGAAAGCCAAAGTACGATCACTGGCAAATGTGAGATCGACAGCTATGACAACAAGTTGATCTTTCTCGCTCCCGAGGGCTCGATTGTTGAAAAGGGACAGGTCGTCGCCAAATTTGACACCTCTGAAATCGAGAAGGAAATTACCGAGCGTACTGCGCGAGTCAACACGGAGAAGACGGAAGTCGAATCAGCCGAGCAAGACTTAAAGGTTCAAAAAGACGAAAACGATAGCCTTATAAGGAAGGCAAAGCAAACTTTGGAGTTCGCCCGACTAGACCTAAAAAAATACGAAGAAGGCGACTATCTGGTGTCGCGCGCCGATATCGAAGGCACCATTTCTGAGGCCCAAACGACGGTCGATAAAGCCCGCCGTGATCGTGAAAACATGCGAGGCTTGGTGAAACGTGGCTTCCGCGAGTACGAGCAACTACGTGAAGCGGAGCAAGTTGTAAAAAGCGCTGAACTTCGGCTTAAGAGTGCCAAACAAAAACTCAACTCCCTCGAAAAGTTTGAGCACGTCAAGAGTTTGGCGGAATTCAAAGGGCTGGCAATAGAAGCCGAATTTGCGCTCAACGCTGCAGAAACCACCGCTGCCGCGAAACTGGCTCAGGCGAAAGACAGGCTAAAGAATAGAGAACGAGGTTTGAAGATTCAGCAGCGTCGATTGGAGGAGGAAAAGAAGAATCTTGCAAAACACGTGATGACCGCACCGCAAAAGGGGACCCTAGCCTATGGTCGCAATCGCTGGGATGGCGAAAAGGCACATGAAGGGGGAACGATCTATCGTAACCAGCCTGTGTTCGTGTTGCCCGATATGAACCGGATGCAAGTCAAGGTTGGCATCCACGAAACACTGGTCAGCAAGGTCAAAGTGAAACAGAAAGCACTGATTAAGGTCGATGCATTTTCTGACAAAACCCTCTACGGCACGGTGAAAAGTGTGGCTCCGTTGTCCACCTCGACCCGTCGTGAGGCTTCCAATAACTACCAAGTTGTTGTGACCATCGATGAGTTTCCCAAAGAGATGAAACTAAAGCCCGGCATGACTGCTGAGGTAGAAGTGTACGTGGGGAAGTATGAGGACGTCCTGGCGGTGCCCATTCAAGCTGTGACCAGTTTCGGCAATAAGAAATTCGTTTTTGCCAAAAACGCAAAAGATCAGTTTGAATCGCGTGAGGTAACGGTTGGCAATGCAAACCTTTCATTTGTTGCGATTAAGGAGGGCCTGAAATCCGATGAGGTTGTCGCGCTCGATGCCTACCAACGCGGGCTATCCACATTTGACCCTGACGATCTTGAGGCCGAATCTGGCGAGGGAGACTCGTTGGCGTTGAGCCCCGACGAACAGGCAGCCCTCGAGGAAGCTGATGCCGCCAAGAAAAAGGCGGAAGACGAAAAGAAGAAGGCAGAAGAAGAGAAAACCAAGGACGAGGAAGCGACAGACACCAAAGAAGCCGGTGACGACGAAGGCGATGAAAAACCTACCGCTGAATTGACTGAAAAGAACGAAGTAAAATCTGAGACTGTCGATGGCGAAGCTGAAGAGGCAGCAGAGTCTTCGACCGACGATGGCGGCACGAATGATGTGGAAAGGTCCTCTGATTCGGCCGGCAGCGATTCTGATAGTCCCATTCTGGAGTAGACCTCATGTCCATGCCAGACTCGAATAATGTCGTGCCGGCCTCGGGGGCAATGTCGGCTCGAGTGACAAAACTTTATGCAATGATTCGCATGTCGGTGCGTTCTCTGCTGCTGCACAAGTTGCGTTCATTCTTGACCATTCTTGGGCTGGTCATTGGTGTTGCTTCGGTGATCATCATGTTGGCCATCGGTGAAGGTGCCGGTTTGGAAGCGCAACGCGAGATCGAATCGCTGGGCATCAATAATGTTATTGTGCGCAGCATCAAACCAACGGACGAAGATCGCAAAGAACAGACCAACGACCGCACGTTGGAGTACGGTTTGACTTTTGACGATTTGAAGCGGATCAACGAAACATTAGACACCGTCAAACAGATCTCGCCCTTTCGCGAGTTCCGTTATGAAACGCGTTACCGCGACCAGATGGTCGAAGCGCGATTGGTGGGGCTGGAGCCGGATTACGCGGAAGCTAATTTCCTTGAAATGGCCGAGGGACGATTTATCGAGGCCGGTGACGTTAACAG
>CAYTPS010000247.1:0-7783 GCA_964439245.1 uncultured Pirellulaceae bacterium
GGCTTTGTTGAGGCAACCCAGTGCCTCTTGGAGTTGGGCGCGGACGTTGATGTCGAGAACAGTGAAGGCAAGACGGCAATTGATTTCGCAAGGCAAAAATTCTGGGATGGCCAGCCCTACGATGCCGTCATCAAACTGTTGTTAGACCACGGTGCCGTTAGTTAAACGGATTGTCGTCATCATCGCCTTCTTCGGCAGCGCCAAATGGGTTCTCATCTTCAGTGGCCGAATCATCATCGGACATCGTGGAATCGTCGTCGCCGAACGGGTCGCCGCCATCATCAAATGGATCCTCATCACCAAACGGATCTTCGTCGTCCTTCTTAGATGCTTTCTTGCCATCGACCATTACAGAAGTGTCAAATTCTGACGAATGAAAAATGGGACGTGGACTTGAAACGTCACGGACGCACTGTACCAGTCCTTCATCCGAGGCGACATAGATACGATCACTCTCGTAGTTTGTCAAAACAAGTGCGATATCTCCAACGGTTATTTGGCTGGTTTTGCGTCCCGATTCTTGATCAATCACGACCAGCTTATTGAAGGAGTCGAGGCCAAAGACCGATTTGTGAGTTGCTCCGAGAAATTTATCAACGCCCTCCATGGGAGACTCCCATCCGGGAGCGTAGAGGCCGGTGCGCGAGTCAAGCTTGTAAAGCTGTTTTGTGTCGGAAACCACGAATAGATAATCTCCGATTGGAACCGGAGAAGATGAAATACCCGATCCGGTGGTGACCTCCCAAGCAAGGGTGCCATTAGTTCTGTCAACGCCGTAGACATATCCATCCATTGAAGCAACAAATACCATGTCGCCTTTTCCGGTAGGTGAAGAAACGATAGCGTTTGATGCTCTAAGTCGAAAGCTAACGGCGGTGCTAGTCTTAGGGTTGGCAAAACTGAAGTGGCCGTTATCTGTTACCCAAGCAACTCCTGTCGGTGTGATTAACGGACGGGCTGAGGAAAATCCACTTGCGAAAAAAGAGATTGAGACAACGCCATCTTCGTCGATGCTGTATGTTTGCAAACGGCCGTTGGCCAGCGGAACGAAGATGTGTGTGTCTGAGACCGCCGGCGATGAACCGGGCGCATAGTCTGTTTGCTGATCCCAAAGAACGCGGCCATCGGATGCATTGAGACAGTACACGCGACTGCCAATCACGACCGCGACTTTATCGTTACTGGCGCCTAGTCCAACAACCGTTGAGCTTGAGTCGATAACACGATCCCAGTAGTGAATGCCAGTGTCGGCGTCGATCGCGCTGACCATGCCGTTACTAGATAGCGTATACAATACGGATTTTGGCAACGAGTAACTGGAACGTTTGATTTCGTAGCCCTCGATCCCGCGCTTTTTGTATCGGGCTTCTAAAATTTCAGCACGGAAATCAATTTCTTCTTTGGCGCCATCAATCCCATACGGCTCACCTTGAGCGTTAAACTGGCGGTTGGAAACCACCTCACGCAAAGGCCCAGACTCCATCGTGAAATAGGTCGTTGATTCGTTCTCGTTGATTTGCAAGAACCAGTCGACCATCTGGCTTTTTCCGCCGACAGGCATCTGAGAGTTCCACTCAACCTTCAGGCCGGCCCGATGTGCGACTCCATCTGGCACCAAAGAGTCGGTTGCCAAAGCGTTTCCGCAGGTAAGCAACAACAGAGCAACTAAGATCGCCCCGACTGATAATGTGGCCAAGGCTTTAGCGAATTGAGATGGGAAAGATCCAGTTGTTTTGGACATCTGGCGGAATCTCCGAAGTATCGATGGTTTAACTTCACAAGTTTATTCAAGGAATGGGCGGTTGCGGGGCGTTTCCCCGCTGCTGCAAAAGATTTATTCCCATTTTGTGCTTATCGACAACATTTTAGCGAAAAACAGGCCTCAGCGAGCCGATTGGCCATTGCGACCCCTTTTTATAGGTCGGTTTTCAGGGGTTGAAGTGGTGAGCCCAGTTTTGAGGTGCAGGTCACCCGAGAACGCCGGTGAGACGTGCGTGAGCAAGACTCGAACATTGGCCGTCATCAAGTACAATCTGAGTTCAATCGATGCCTCACAATTGATGGAGAGATAGTCAATGCCGGTCGTCGCATGCCCCAAATGCAATAAAAAGTACCAGCTGTCTTCTGAACAGCTTGGCAAAACGGTTAAGTGCAGTTCTTGCCAAGCGAAGTTTAAAACTGCTGCGCCGGCAGCTGCTGGCGAAGGTAAACCGGCAAAACCTACCGCCAAGTCAAAACCGAAGGCTCAGTCCAAAGCCAAGCCTAAACCGGAGCCCGCACCGCCGGCAAAAAAGAAGCCAAAAACTCTCGAGGATGAGTTGTTTGCATCGGCGCCGCTGAAACCGGGAGCGCCAGATCCGTTGGGTAATTTCGTGCTGGAGGACCCTGGCTTTGGCGCCCTTGAATTGCCCGATCCAGAAGATGATGACGACGACAGCGACGAGATGTTTGCCAACCGTAAACACCTGATGGAGAATCCAGCGCTCAAGGATCGAAACCCCTACGCATCGCCGACTGGATCTGGTTCAAAGGTTGAAAAAAAGGGGGCCAAGCAGTTACGAAAGAGTCTCTTGAAGCACGAGGGGGAGGTAAAAACGCTCGGCTGGTTTTACTTCGTTACCGGAATTATTGGAGTATTGGGAAGTCTTGCCGTGTGTTTTGTTGGAGCGTTCGCATCGGCCGACAGCACGATCCTGCCGTTTGAAGCGTCAGCGATGATCATCATTCTCGGCGTGGTGATTTTAGTCATGAGTGCCGTGCAGGTCGCCTTTGGTTGGTTTTTGGCCAAACTTCAAGGGTGGGCGAAGATATGCGTTACGGTTCTGCTCGTCATCAATCTTTTGGGCTTTCCCTTGGGAACGGCTTTCAGCGGCTATTTCTTGTGGGTCCTTCATAGCGCAAAAGGAAAACAAGTTTTCTCCAAAGAGTACCGGCAAGCGGTTGAGGCGACGCCTGATATGAGTCCACCACTCACGACCTTGTACATCATGCTTGGGGTTGCCATTGGTGCTCCCATCGGCTTCGCTGTCGTGAAGATGATTATGGGGTAGGGCGGAGAACTCGAATTTACGGCCAGATGCCCCTATATCCGGGCGCAGCCGACCAACACGCTTAACCTTCTATTCATATTCGTGGCTGCAGAAAGTGCTATCACTTTCCGATTTCTTAAGCAACAGCCGCTCCATCCCGCTTCGTTTTAATAACCAAGCGGCAGGCTTCTAGAGCGCCGCGCGAAGACGCAGCGTTTGAACATCCAACTACAACCGGATTAATCGTTAGAGAGGTTTGTTGCGGGCAACCAATTGTTCCAATTCAACAGGGATAACGGCAAGTGCCGTCGTCGCAATACTTGAATCGGTAACAATTGCCGCAACTCAGCAAGTGGAACAATCGTTAGCTTCCTTGCAAATCGGTAAAGCTTTCCAGCGCTGCAGACTTTACCTGACCGTCGACGATACCGAGTGTACATCCATTAACTCCTCCCGCTCCAAAGTAACAATCATGCTCAGAGAAAACGAATCAAGAGATCACCTCCAAGTCGCATCCGAATTAGAGGAGTTGAAGAAGGCGAGAAAGAAACGCACCTCCTCATCAAGCTTGCAAAGCCCTCTTGAGACTTATCTGCGTGAGATTAACGAAACTGCTCTTCTCAGCGCCAAGGAGGAGAAGGAACTAGCGCGAGCAATCGCCCAAGGCGACGTGCGAGCACGTGATCGTATGGTGCGAGCTAACCTCCGCTTGGTCGTCAATATCTCTCGTGGCTACACCGGTAAGGGACTCGGACTGCAGGACTTGATCGAGGAGGGGAATCTCGGACTGCTGCGAGCGGTCGAAGGGTTTGATCCTGATGTTGGAACACGCTTCAGCACCTACGCCAGTTACTGGATTAAGCAGTCGATCAAACGCTCGTTGATCAACAGTGCGAAGACGATTCGTATCCCGGCTTACATGGTGGAATTGCTCTCTAAGTGGCGTCGTGCTTCGGTGCGTCTTTCCGACGAGCTGCGTCGCAACCCAACTCCTGAAGAAGTGGCTCGGCTATTGGGCCTGCCAAAGCGGAAGCTGCCGATTATCAAGAAAGCCATCCAGATCTACAATTCCACTCCTCAGACCGATCAAAGCGATTCGGGGTGGTCTTTGAGCGAGATGGTGACCGACGACCGTACGCGAAATCCGGCGGATACGCTGCTGGAGAATGACGTTCTGCGTCATGTAAAGTCGATGCTGGGAGACCTTGGCGAACGTGAGGCCAACGTGTTGAAAATGCGATTTGGCCTTGAGAATACAGAACCCCATACGCTCAAAGAGATTGGGGAGAAACTTGGTTTGACACGTGAGCGTGTCCGTCAGATTGAAACCGAAGCGCTTAAGCGGTTAGGCGAAGGGCTTCGCGATCCCTACGACATGGAAATGACCATGCCGTTCTAGCGGTGGGAGTCGCGTCTGCTGACAACAGGCAGTTTCTCAAAGCAATCGTATCTGCCAAACGAGGGCCTCAATCATCTGGGGCCCTCCTTTTTTGGTGGTAGCTGTAGGACTTGTTCGCTTGTTTGAGCGACTCAGCTGCATTGTCAACGTTGGCATTTATCCTGGTTGCAGATTGCGAGAGCTTTTCACCAGAGCATTGTGTGGGATCTCTAGCGTTATTCACGCTTGTGACATTCTTGGTCGACTCTGTCCTTTTCCAGGCGAGTGTCTTTCTACTCCTAAACCACATTGCATGGCGGAAGTGTGGTGCTAAACTTCTTCTATGTATGACGACCTAGAAGATATCGACGACTCGATGATGGAGCTCAATGACGAAGCTTCCTACGTTTGCGGATCCTGCGGGGAGGACATCGTGATACCGGTGGACAACAGTGAAGGGCGTGATCAACAGTACGTCGAGGACTGTCCCGTTTGCTGCTGCCCCAACGTGATTTACGTAGAAATCGATGAGGACGGTCATCTGAGTGTCCGCAGCCACCTAGAGTAGGCGGTTGTGTGAGCGAAAGTGAATCTAGCCCGAGACTAATCTGCGGAAACACTTACAATAGCTTTCACGACGCCCGAAACACCTTCGTTGAGATCAGTGTAAAAGCTCAGATCACACTCGTGACTGCCGGCCGTGTCTTCACCCTTGTAAATCACATCAATCATGTGAACCTTCCGTTTGCCTTTCTTCTTCTGGCGGACACGGAACGCCTGAGTCTTACATTTTACATCCACGATATCGAACGCTTTGGCCGCCTGAAGAATAATTGTCTTCTTGACCTCCTCGCCCGGTTTGACATTGGACAGCGTGAGTATCTCTGGACTGATCTTCAGTGATACGACCTTGGCGTTAAAGGGAATTGGAACTTGGCGTCGAGCGTTGTTCTCTTCCACGACGACGAACAGTTCTCCTTCGCTAACCCCTGCGGGAACCGTCGGCTTAAGCTGCGTTCGCATCTCGTAGTTGACCAGGGATGCATTGCGAGCGGTTTCTTTCAGTTTCACCTTGATGTGTGGGAAAGTGCTTTTTACATCAACGATTCGAAATGACGGATTGCCTAACCGTTCGAGCTTGATGACGCGTTCAGGAAAATTGGTGCCGGTGATCTGCCCAAAGTCAATCTCTTCGGGCGTCAGATTCAGTTGGCTAGTTCTAACAATGTTACCTTTTACAGTCAGTTGCACTTCACCGACAAAGGGCTGGTCGAACTGAACGGTAACAGTCGCCTGTTTGAAACCGTCGAACGCGTGACTGTTGAACAGGCAAACAACATCAGCCTTCTCCCAGCTCCTGAGCAAGTTCTTTGTGATAGAGGCTGACGTACAGCCACAGCTGGAAACGACGTTGCGAATACGAATGTCTTCCTTGAATTTGTTTTCTATCTCGAAACGAAATTCAGGCCGCTTGCCTTTAGGGACATTGCCGAAATCATGGCTGAGCGTTTTGAACATCGACCGGGCCCACTCCTGAGCCACAGTGGTGTTCTGGAAAGTGAATCCAAGAATCACCGCCAAAGCAAGCAACGATAGATTTTTGAAAAATTGTTGCATTTCACTCATTTAGACAATTATGAAGTTCAGTCATGCTGCCAGGTTATTTTACGCACGTAGTTTTTCGCTGGCTAGCATCGATTCAAGGTTGGTCTCGGCCGCAGTTTGCTTCTGGCCGCAAGATGGGCAGCCTACGGTTACTTTAACTACCAGTCAGTAGGCAGAACGGGCGCTGTTGGGAGCCATTGGCCTCATTTATTCGGTATCGGCACTTCCTTGTTGCAATCTTCTATGCAAACACAAGAGATTTAAGCTTTGGCCGTTATGTAAAATTTCTCATAGTTTCAGCGTCGCTCGGGGCGTTACATAATGTCGTTTCGGCTGTCGGATATTTCAAATGACTGTCAGCTCGTTCGGGTAATCGTGCTTCCAAAATGCCTCACTGAAGCACCCAGGTATTTACCTTGCACTGCGACAGGATCGCTGTTCGTAGAGCCGTCGGGAAGGGAAATGTTTGCTGTCGCAAGCATGGAAGCATTCGTTTTCCGCTTAATGGCACAATCTTAGTGTGAAGGTGTGTTGCTTTGGATCGAAACCCGGGCAGGTGCACGAAAAAACGGTGCTTCCAAAGGAAACACCGTTTCTCGAATCACTCGTTGACTTGGCGGGATCTATAAGAGGAGTCGCAGAGTTGAAAGTCTGACCCCTTACCTAGCCCGTTCGAAACTAGAACAGAGCGATGACGTCTACACCAAAGTAGCCTTGCTCGTAACCGAGTGCTGGAGACCAGTCGTATCGGTATTCAGGTCGTACAATGAGGTTCTGTGACGGCTTGATGTTAACACCGAATGTCGCAGCGTAGTAAGAGTGCGAACCGGAGGCTGGAAGTGTTCCACCGTGAGGAGCGTATCCAGTTAGTGTGTCACCTTTCCACCACTCCATACGAGTTCCTACTGCTAGGCGATCGCTGATGTCGTAGATGAAGTACTGGTTGATACCAACGTTGTCTTCGCCAGTTGATCCAACGCGAACCAAGTCAGATTGAAGGACATAGTTGAAGTTATCAGATACAGCTGTGTCGAAAACAAAACTGTGGCTGTAAGCATCTGAACCGCGTGCACCAAAATCACCAATTGTAGTGATGTAGGTCATCGTTGTTCTATCGCTAAGTGCAGTGCTGATACCACCCATGAAGTTGCTGCCGTCTCCGAACTGATCGAAACCTGTGTCCCAACCAGCTGTCCAACCTGCGTAAAGAGTTGTGTCATCGCTTACGTTGAAAGTACCAATGGCACCCGTGTGAGTAAACGGCTCGCTGTTGTACATCGTGATGGCGTGCGAGTAGAAGAAGTTGTCGGGGGCAGTCACTACTTCGTAACCGATCAAAGTGAAAAAGTGACCAACTTTGAACGACCAATCTCCTGTTGCCACTTCAACATAAGCTTGTGGCAAAGCCCACCCGTACCCACCGCCTCGTGTGAAGTTCGGGCCATTATCCCAACCGCGTGGGTTACCGAAACCGTCGACGGTATTGCCGAAGGCTTGAGTATCGTTAGCGTCGATTCCGTACATACCGTCGAAGCGGAAACCCCAACCTTCGTCAGCGACTTTTTCGACGAACAACCATCCTTGGTGGAGATTGAACTCGTCAGGCTCAGAGTTGAACAGGTCGTTACCTTGCTCGTGGTATCCAGCAGACATCCATCCACCAATATTCAAACACGGCTCATCGCAGTTACGGCCGAACAATGTCCATGGATCTTCGCCGCAACGACTTGTATCACGGCCTCCAAGGCAGCTGCCTCCCAACAGATTGCCG
>CAYTPS010000248.1:0-7775 GCA_964439245.1 uncultured Pirellulaceae bacterium
GTCGAGGAACCACTGACTGCCGATGTCTTCGCGTGTCAAAGGATCCGCCGCGTCCCAAAGACGCTCGATCGAGTGGTGAATGGCGTCGATGTCGTGCGGCAGGTGATTCTCGAAAACCTCATAGTGGGCCTTATTGCATCCGCGCTCATGCAGGAAACAGTCAACTCCCATTTTTTGACAGGCTCGGAGGACGCCCCGCGTTGCTGCGAACCGGCCATTGAATGTGTAGACTCGATCGACTTGATTGGCCTGCAAAAATTGCGAGGTATTCTGATAACTTTGCCACGCAGAAGTCAGAAATCGGTTGAGGAGCGTTCGGTTCTTGATCAGGTCGGGTTCAGGGTCACGCACAATCGAGACCAAGGAAGAGAGGCTGGCGTAGCCGATTTCAAAGTCATCGATTCGGTAGTCGATTAAAGACGCCAGGTCGTCGAAATCTAGCTGCAGTTGATCGCGGTGGGGCGTCAGTTGGACCAGCTGTCGTATTTGTCGCGTTGATGGTTGAGGTGCGACAAGCTCCCACCCCATCTTGCGGCGGCCGGAGCAGTCGTCGCAGCGCGTTTGTGATCGATCGATATTGAAGTCACAGTTGGCCAACTGGCCTGAGCAGGAAAGTGTGATGATTTCGTCGCCGGCATCGAGGTGCTGCTGTGCCAGTTCGAGTTCGGTCTCGAAGTGCGGGGCGACAGTTGCATAGGGTGATAGAATCGCGATTCGCATATGAGTTTTCAGCGTCTGTTTCACGCCGCATTGCTTTGTTGGACTACCCCGTCGGGGCGGCGACATTCAACAAACAGAGAATCGGGCTTGCGCACTCGACCATTGCGGGCGTCCAGCTGAAAGGACTCGTAACCCTCGATGTAACTCTCGGTCGCAGTTTGGACCTTAAAATCCACGAAACCGCATGAACTGCAGAGCGTTCTGAGAGAGTGGCGGTCATACATCCAGCGGTGAATCTCACCTTGGCTTCTGAAAAGCCCTTCTTCGAATGACTTCAGCGCTTCCTTGCCCATCAAACGCCGAACAACCCACCGCGTGAACTGGGCTTTCGCCTGATTGACCGAAGTTTTGATTTTCTCGGCTGCAGTAGGTTCTTCTTTTATGATCTGCCTTTGGTGGCTTGTTTGGCAACGGGCGAATTCGTCTCCGACGCGCGACTGCACGAACCCAGAATTACTGCATTGGTCGCCAGCCATGTATTGCCCCATTCTGCCGCCGGAGTGGCTTCTGACCAGCTGGTCTAACAATTCTAGCTTGATCCAGTCGTAGTTGGCGGCGGCAATTTCGTCGCCCTCCCACGCTTGGCGGTGGTTTTCCAAATACAGAGTTGCGATCTGCTCAAGATTGGGGATGACAATCCGCAGGACACCACCAGGTTTGAGAACTCGATAGCAGTCTTCTAGTAATCGATCACCGTCAGTCGGATCGAGATGTTCTAAAACGTGCGAGTGATAGACGGCATCATATTGCTGATCTGCAAATGGCAAACCTTTGGTGATGTCACATTGTTGAACAGACGGATCGACAGACTCAAGATCAATGTTTGTCCAAGCACGGTGAAAACGCTCGCCACAACCAACGTTCAGCAAACGCGGTGCATCTTTCTGGTTGTTGTTTGAGTCTGTCAAGGATTCGTTTTGAAGAGAGTTGATTATTTAAGTTTGGATGTTTGGCTGATCTGCAAATCGCTATTCGGTTTTAATGCCAACTCGACCTGTGTAGTCGATACGTTGCAGGAACATTTTGATGTTGTGCTTTGAGAAATACTCATCAACCGCTTTGCGGCAACCCTGCCAATGGCCATAGTCATCGATGATGAGGATGCCGCCCACGGAAAGTTTTGGAAACAAGATTTCCAATTCGCAAAGCGTTGACTCGTACCAATCGGTGTCGAGCCTAAGAAGTGAGATCTGATCAGGCGCTATTTCGGGCAGGGTGTCTTCAACTTTGCCTTTGATGTAACGGATGTTTGCTTCAGGGTATCCCGTTTGCGCCATCGTTTGCTGTACGGTTTCCAAGGAACAGCGGCACCAGATGCTGTCAGACGCTTCGGCGCTGCTGGCTTGATCGTTAGCAAGAAGTGCGTCCGCGTACTGCCCGCGCAAATCAATATCGTTGGCCGAAGGAGCCGACATTCCGTCGTAAGTGTCGTACATCCAAAGCATGCGGTTGGTTTGACGGAGATTCATTAGCGTCAACGCCGCCGCGGCCGTGCTACCGCCTTTCCAAACGCCACACTCGACGATGTCACCGGGAATATTGTGTTTGGAAATGTGCTCAGTCGCGTCGCAGAGCGCCAAAATACGTTCCGGCGATGTCATGGTTGAATCGCTAACGGCGGCAATGATGGAACGTTGTGACTCGGTTGAATCTGGCAACCGATCTGCAAGCGCATTTACAGGCGCAGAAGGAGACGTTGCCGAAGCCGATCGAAGTTTTTTGAATGGTCTTGTCAGGAGCTTCATTGTGCTGCAAAGGGATTTTTTTCGATTTATTCGTTTTAGGTAACAGATTGGCTAAAGTTGGTAAACGGCAACTGTTATGGCCGCGATGAATTGAAATTCAACTGTTCTGCTAGCGACTATCGATCAAACGTTTCGAACACAGTTTACGCGGGGGCCTTGTGGCAGACTTGAAGGATGACTTGGCTCAGGGCTGAGTGAGCCAGACATTCAATGGGAGTCGAGATTCTGCAGAGGCGTGACAAGGTACTAGCAGGTTGGAAACCTGCTCCACGTGGTTAGGGATCCAAGCTGCGCTCCACGTGAGGCGGATTTCCAACCTGTTCTCGACGTGAGTCGGCTTCCACCCTGCTCTCGACTTGGGGCGGGTTTCCAACCTGCCGTTTTTACTGGCAACGGTTTGGATAAAGCGCTTCAACCTTGCACAGTCTTCCTAGATGAGCTATCACCCCTTAATGCCCAAGCCGCTCAACACCCCGATTTTGTTCTGCAACTTCAACCGTCCAAAGCTGACGAAGCAAGTTTTTGCTTCGATTCGTGCGCAACGTCCGAAGACGCTGTTTCTCAGTTGCGACGGACCACGCGCTGAACAACCCGACGACATCGCCAACGTTGCGGCAGTCCGATCAATTCTAAATGGTGTGGACTGGAAATGCGACGTTCGTACGCGCTTCGCTGAAGAGAATCTCGGCTGCAAGGGCGCTATGGCGTCGGCGATCGATTGGGCGTTCGAGCACTCGGAAGACTTAATTATTCTTGAGGATGACTGCTTACCCAGTTCTACGTTTTACGATTACTGCCACAACTTGCTGGAACGATGGCGCGACGACAGACGGGTGATGATGATCAGCGGTAATAACTTTCAACCGCGCCCGACCTCGTCCAATAGTTACTACTTCTCACGCTGGACTCACATTTGGGGATGGGCGACTTGGAAGCGTGCTTGGGATACATTTGAAGTAGACATCAAATCGTGGCCACAACTTCGACAGACCCAGCAGCTAAAGAACATAATTCCAGATCCGACCGAATACTCTCACTGGTCTCGAATTTTCGATGCTCAGCACGCAGGACACATCGACACTTGGGATTTTCCCTGGATGTACACTGTTTGGGCCAACAATGGGATGAGCGTTTTGCCGGAGCGAAATCTCGTGTCAAATATCGGTTTTGGCGAAGACGCGACCCACACGTTGGATCCTGAATCCGTTTTGGCCGGACTACCAGCACACGATGTTGACGAGATTATTCACCCTGAACGGGTTGAGATAAATTTGGTAGCCGACCGTTATACGTGGGAGAGCGTTTTCCTGCCTCATGTGAGTGTCGAATCTCCGCAACCTGCTCGTCGCCGGCGCGGTTTGCGAAGATTGTACGATCGTCTCACAGGCGCCACAAAATAATTTGCAGATCCGTTGCCGATTGGTTACCGCTGTATTTAGAGCAACGGACCCCGGTGCCGACACAGCCGGATCTTGTTAGAATGCGGTCATGTCGTCCTCGCTGGAAAAACCCGTTTCCGTTTCGGTCCTTACCGAAGCGATTCGCTACTCGCTTAACAAAATGTTTTCCTCTGTTTGGGTAGAGGGCGAAGTCTCCGGATTGTCTCGGCCTGCCTCCGGCCATGTCTATTTCACGCTCAAAGACGAAACTGCCCAACTTAATTCCATTCTCTGGAGAACAGAGGCAAATCGATTACCGTTTGAACTGAAAGAAGGGCAAAAAGTAATCTGTGGCGGCTACATCGATCTGTATGCTCAGCGGGGCAACTATCAGTTGATTGTCAAAAAGGTACAGCCCGTCGGCGTCGGCGCATTGCAACTGGCCTTTCAGCAACTGAAGGAAAAACTCTCTCGTGAGCGGCTATTCGATCCGGCGACCAAGAAGACACTGCCGCGGTATCCGAAAAACATTGCGGTGGTGACCAGCCCTACTGGTGCTGCAATTCGCGACTTCCAGCAAGTACTAACGCGCCGTTGGCCGCTGACGAACGTGTTGGTGGTTCCCGTGCGTGTGCAGGGTGACGAGGCGGCAGGAGAGATCGCCGCCGCAGTGAACTCGCTGCAAGCGATGCACGGTGAGCTTGACGTGATCGTCGTCACGCGCGGGGGCGGCAGTATCGAAGATCTGTGGAGTTTTAATGACGAAGGTGTCTGCCGCGCTGTGTTCGCCAGTAAGATTCCGGTAATCTCTGGGGTGGGCCACGAGATTGACGTAACGCTGTGCGATCTGGTTGCCGATGTGCGCGCGCTGACGCCCAGCGAAGCCGCCGAACGTCTGGTGCCCGATAGAGAGGTGTTCGTAAAGCAACTTGCGAACGTGCAAAGCCGGATGCGTGGAGCCGTTGCCGCAAAAATTGAGACCGCGCAGTTACTGCTGGACCGATTTTCTGATCATCGTCGTTTAACACATCCGCTGGAGCCGATTGAGCGGCGAGCGATGGAGGTCGACGATGTTGAGCAGCGTATGCACGTTCAGATGCAACGCTTGATGGAGTCACACCGCCGAACGGTGTCGCAGTTGGCCGAGAAACTGGAACTGGTTAGCCCGCTGGGGATTTTGAAAAGAGGCTATAGTCTAACGACGAAGTCGAGTGGCGCCGTCGTGCGTTCTGCTGTTCAGGTAAAAACTGGCGAAGTCATTGAAACCAGAGTGGCCGACGGGACAATCGTTTCGCGCGTCGAATGACACAGGAATCCTATTGCAAAAAATAGAGAACCAATATGTCCCACCAAAGTGACAATCCACTTTCACTTGAGGCTGCAAGGAAGTTCGATGCGGCTGACTGTCTGGCGCCGATGCGTGATCAGTTTTGCTTGCCGGGCGACCAGCAGAATCCGGAGATTTATTTTGTTGGCAATTCCCTTGGGCTGATGCCGAGGATCACTCCGGAGTTTGTGCAGCGGGAAATGGAGCAGTGGAGGACGCTAGGTGTGCGCGGCCATTTCGAAGGCCCGTTTCCGTGGATGCCCTACCATGAATTTGTTGCCGAAGAAATGGCGAAACTGGTTGGGGCGCTTGCTCACGAGGTGGTCGTGATGAACGGTTTGACGGTCAACCTGCACTTGATGATGGCCTGTTTCTTCGAACCAGAGAAACGACGCACCAAAATCATGATCGAGCGTCACGCGTTCCCCTCAGATAGCTATGCCGTGTCATCGCGTTTACAGATGTCAGGACTTGATCCTGAAGAGCATTTGATTGTTTTGGAGCCAGATGAGGGCGAGTTGTTTTCGGCCGCGCGCGTTTGCGCCACGATTCGCAAGCACGCCGATACCCTTGCGATGGTGGTTCTGCCAGGAGTGCAGTATTACACCGGGCAGGTTTTCGCCATGAAAGAGATTACCGCTACAGCGCGAGAGCACAATGTTGTGGTGGGGCTGGATCTAGCTCACGCGGTCGGCAATGTTGAACTTGCGCTGCACGATTGGGATGTCGATTTTGCGGTCTGGTGTACCTATAAATATCTCAATTCCGGCCCCGGCGCGGTGGCAGGCTGTTTCATCCACGAGCGTCACTCACAGAATACCGAATTGGCTCGGCTGGCCGGTTGGTGGGGGCATGACAAAGCAACGAGATTTGAGATGAAGGATCCGTTTCGCCCAATCCCAACGGCGGAAGGTTGGCAACTGAGCAATCCACCGATTCTGGCGATGGCCGCAGTACGCGCCTCGATGGAAGTCTTCCGGACTGCCGGTGGAATGGCACCGCTTAGAGAAAAATCGGTGAAGTTGACTGGGTTGTTTACAGAGTTGATTGAGGATCGACTGGGGGATAAGGTGAACATCATCACACCGCTGGAAGAGGCGCAACGCGGCTGCCAATTGTCACTGGAGATCGGTGCTGGAGACGGACAATCGGTTTATCACGCACTTGAGAAAAGTGGTGTGCGAACCGATTGGCGAGAGCCCAATGTGATTCGTGCAGCGCCAGTGCCGTTGTACAATTCGTTCGAAGACGTTTGGCAGTTTGTCGATCAACTCGCAAAGTTGGTTTGAGATTGGCTGCGGCTGAGAGATTGCGAAAATGGCAACAAAGAAAAAAAGAATCACCATTGTCGGCGCTGGTTTGACTGGGGCTTTGCTGGGGCTGCGGCTTGGTCAACGTGGTTACAAAGTGGATCTGTTTGAACGCCGCCCGCAAAAGAGCCCGAACGCCGATGACTCTGGGCGTTCGATTAATTTGGCACTTTCACGCCGAGGCATCGACGCACTGAAGATGGTTGGGATGATGGCAGAGGTTGAACCTCTGCTAATTCCAATGAAAGGCCGAATGCTACATTTGGAAGACAGCGACAAGAAGTTCTCTCCATACGGGCAGCGGGCCGAGGAAGTGATCTACTCGGTCTCTCGGCGGGACCTGAATCATTTGCTTGTAACTCGAGCGGTTGAGGCGCCTGATGTGAATGTGGTCTTCGAGCAAAAATGCACATCAATTGATTTCGAATTGTCACAGCTAACGCTGGAGGACATCGGTAGTGGCCAGAACCGAGAGGAATCGTTTGAGCTGTTAATCGGTTGTGATGGCGCTGGTTCAAAAGTTCGTCGCTCCTTAATGGATCATGTTGGGGGGCGCTCTGTTAGTGATTTTCTCGATCATGACTACAAGGAGCTTGAGATTCCAGCGGGGCCTGATGGTACGTGGCAATTGGAAAAAGAAGCACTACATATATGGCCGCGTGGCGAATTCATGCTAATTGCGCTTCCGAATCTTGACGGCAGTTTTACGGTAACTTTGTTCTTGCCGAAAACGGGTTCGCCAAGTTTTCAGAGCTTGGTTTGCAACGACACTGTTGACGCGTTCTTTGAAAAGACCTTTCCAACAGCTCGCGCACTAATGCCGGATTTGGTGGATGACTTTTTTGAAAATCCGACCGGAAGGTTAGGGACAGTGCGGTGTCGACCGTGGCACCTTGCCGATCATTGTCTGATACTTGGTGATGCGGCTCACGCGATTGTACCGTTTCATGGACAAGGGATGAACTGCGCATTTGAAGACTGCGTTGTGCTAGACGAATTGTTGGACATGCACGACGAGGATTGGGCAAAAGTAAATGCTGATGTGAGCAAGATTCGCAAGCCGGATGCTGACGCAATCGCTCAGATGGCGATTGAAAATTATACGACCATGCGTTCAACGGTGACCAATCCGAAGTATGGTCTCAAGAAGGCGATCGGATTCGAACTGGAACGGCGACTGCCCGAGACCTTTATTCCGCGTTATTCGATGGTGATGTTTCACGAGATGCCTTATTCGGAAGCTTTGCAAAAAGGCGAGATACAACAGTCGATACTCGACGAATTGGCCGACGGG
>CAYTPS010000249.1:0-7766 GCA_964439245.1 uncultured Pirellulaceae bacterium
CTGAAATCCTAGCGCCATTGGCGCTGACAACAGCATCAGTAGCAGAAGACCAAACGTAAACACATATCTACCCGCACGAGCATCGATCATAGCCAGCAATTCCGTTGATTCTCAAAAGCCAAAGTGGCAAGTATAAAAGACACTCTCATACCATGCAAATTTGGTACTTTTGAAAATCTCATTCTCGGGGAACCTTGTCATACCCCCAAGTTGCGGCCAACGCATCGGCCGCTTCCTCACGACACGTAATCTCCCCCCATCCACCGTTGAGTAAATGAGCGTGAGCTAATTCGTGGGCGATGATATAGCAGGTAAACGACTCACTGCAATTTTCCAGCCTTGGCTTGAGCACCACGGATCGACTTGCACCTCTCGTTCCCGGAGGCGGAACCATAACCGTGCGGCCTCGACCAGGTGCGCAATCATCAAGCGCAATAGAAAAACTGGCGTCAGCGATCAGATCCCGTTTGATCTCTTCTGGAAGGCTGAGAAGCACTTTCTCAATTCGAGCCATCAAACGCGGAAAAGATTCAAATGGTTTTAAGAGTGTCTTCAAACGACGACGTGCCCGCTCTAGTAGATTTCGTTGACCGGTTTACGCTTCAGTTCGTCAACCCGATCGATCCCGGGAATGGAAATCGCATCGGTGCGATTTAAAGCAGGGCTCGCCGATGGCGCCGCAGGCCGTTTGATCAACTCCGGATCAAACATCTTCCAAGCTGGCTTGAGGCTTGTCTCGGTCTTCGTTTTAACAGGGGCAACAAATTTGTTTTTGGTCACTTCGACGTTTCCCTGATTTCTGGCAGGCGTCGGAGACTTTACTGACATGGGGATGACCGTCACATTTTTTCTCGCGTCGGTTTCAATTTGAATCGATTGTCCACCAAGTTGCTTCATCGTTGTCGTTGGCTCAAAGTCCTGCTCGGTTTCGGGGACCAAAATGGAACGAACGCGGTTGTCTTTGACCAGAGGTTTGTTAACTCTGTTTTTCTCAGTCGAGCTATCCACTTTAGATAAAACAGACTTTGAAACGGCAGAAGTCTCTTTGAGGCTTGGTACCTGATTGGCAGCCTTGGTCTTCGGTGCGTCAAGCGGTTCGAAGCTGGGGTCGGTGTAAAAGATCGATGATTTGTCGTACTGCGGTTTTTCCAATACGCTTTTGTTTGATTCAGTTGATTCGTCGGCTTTCTCTAGAGTCGGCAGACCTTTCGTCTCCATCGCCTTAATCCAAGCACGCCACTCAGGATCGGCAGGTTCAGGATCGCCAATGCTGTTTCCGTAGCTATCAACACGCACTCGCATCTTAATGGTGTAGGGCACTTTCTTGGTAGTCGTATAGGCAACTTTACGTCTGACGATTTTAGGTGTCTTGACCGCTTCTTCTTTCTCGACCCATTTCGCTGTCGTTTTTTCCACAGGCTCAATGGTCTCGACTTTCTGCATCGTTTCTTCGACGACGGGAACACGTTTGGTGCGTTTGACCTCGCGATAAGTCGTTTCGGTGTAAGGGATCTTTTCGACGCGTGTCACTTGTCGCGGTCGTTTCACCTCTACGGGAACTTTTCGTGTCTCGATAGTTTCCTCGATCCGCTCGACTTCAACCGGCGCTTTGCGCGTTTCTATTCGATCAACGTAGCGGCTGATCTCAACCGGTTCGGCCTCACGAGTCGTTTCAGGCACGTACGCAGTTGTAGATGTCGTCTGTGGGACCAACGCTGGGACCAGAGAAGCAGCCGAAGCAGGTGGACTAGCCCAATGCAGTCCGCGGCGTCTCCAAACGTTGAAGCCCGTTGATGGATCTGTGTAATAGCCCGGACGCAACCAAGTCATCCGAGGTCTGTCAGCCGTAACGTTACCCGGCACAAGCACGCTAGAGGGAACAAGAGTGGTTTCGGTGATGGCTTTTGGCTTGTAAGTCGTAACGTCGCGGTACTGAAACCCTTTCTCGGTGACTTTCTCACGTACTTTAAATTCTTGGTCTCGCATTACCGTTTCGGTTACCGGTCGCTTGGAGATGTACTTCTCCTCGCGCATCTCGGTGACGGTGTCGTATTTGGTTTCGTGGACTTCCCGTTCGCGATACTTGGTGACGGTGACCGGTTCGAGTTCCGTGTAATGTTCAACCCGTTCGCTAGTCTTTTTGACCGGGCGGTAGCTGATTGATTTCTTCTCGATGGTCTCGGTTTGGTAAACCGGTACCATCTTCTTCTTGTAGGAGGTTTCGAAGACTTCCTTTTCTTCCCAACGATACTCCGTTACCGGTTCTTCTCGGAAAAAGGTCTGCGTCCACGTTTTCCAGGTCGGAATTGGATCCTGCGCAGGTGCCTCCGCCGGAACGGTAACCACTGCCGAGAAAATTAGCGCGAAGTATGTAAGAATTTGTGTTGTTAACTGTCGTTGGGAAAACACTACAAGCACCAAAGGATTGAGTCTGCCTGAAAAAACGGGCCTTATGGCCGCTGCATGTATCTTACGCTGCCTAAGCCAAGAATTCTAATCACTGGTGGTTCAATTTGGTCGTTCTGATAGAGTCTGCAGTCGGCTCGGGCTTTTCCCCAAGCCCTATCCGCTACAATCGTTACAAACTATTGATCGGGCGACGATCTATCAGACAGTTGGCTGCTGGCATTTTTCCGCAAGCTGTTCAGTTTAACCGCCTATTTGGGACTGTATTCCCAGTCTTCCCCAATGAAACGACTCGACCTCACTCTCCCGACCCCCGCCGAGAATCTGGCGCTTGATGAGGCGCTGGTGGAAACCGCGGACGCGGCAGAAACGCGCAGCGAGTTACTCCGACTCTGGGAACCCAACGAAACATTTGTGGTGATCGGAAGGAGTTCGCCACTTGAAAAAGAGGCCAACGTAGCTTGGTGTAAAGAACATCGGATCAAGATGTTTCGACGATCTTCTGGAGGAGCATCGATCGTGACGGGCCCCGGTTGTTTGATGTACGCTGTGTTGTTGGATCTGAAGAAACGCCCTCATTTACGTATGCTCGATCAAGCTCACCGAATGGTGATGGAGACGATGGTGTCTGCACTCTCTAGCATCGGCATCACGACGCAAATTCAGGGGACATGCGATCTGACCATCGATGGAAGGAAAGTGTCTGGAAACAGTTTGCGCGTTAAACGCAATGTTCTGATCTATCACGGCACGATGATCTGTGACTTCGACACGGCAACCATCTCGCAGTGCCTTGGCACGCCAGCTCGCCAACCGGACTACCGTGAGAATCGCTCTCACGAACAGTTTGTCTCCTCGATTCCCGCGACGACAGAACAAGTCAAGACCGCGATAACGGACGCTTGGCAGGCGAAAGAAACGGCCGTCGATTGGCCCGAGGCGCTGACCAAACAGTTAGCGGACGAAAAATATCGCAGCGAAGATTGGTTGCGACGAGTGCCGTGAGCTACGTCACAGGAGCTTTCGCTACCCGCGCAGTTCCTTGACCACGCCGTTTGAATCAGAGAACTTCTTCACCGGCGCCCCAATCCGCTCGAGCATCGAACAGTAAAGGTTCGTCAGCGGAGTCCCCGAACGCAGTTGAATATGCCGACCTGTCTTGATCGTACCGCCGCCATTGCCGAAGAGGGCGATTGGAAGGTCCTTATGACTGTGCGAGTTACCGTCGGCAATGCCGCTACCGTACATAATCATGCAATTGTCCAGCAACGATCCACCACCCTCGTCGATTCCATCGAGACGTTCCAAAAGATGCCTGAACAGTGTCGTGTGGAAGGTGTTAATCTTACTGATCTTCTGTTGTTTGTCTCGCGAGTTGCCGTGATGCGAAATGTTGTGGTGCCCATCGCGAATGGAAAGATTGCGATAGCTACGGTTGCTGCCGGCATTGGCGTACATGAAACTGGCGATGCGCGTTGAGTCGGTTTGAAACGCGAGGACCATCATGTCCATCAGTAATTTGATGTGCTCATCGTATTGTTGAGGAACCCCCACAGGTCGTTGGAAAGATTCCATATCCGTTTCGGGAGCGTCTAGTTTGTCTGACTTGACCAGCCTTCTTTCGATGTCACGCACTGCATACAGATACTCGTCAAGTTTCCTGCGGTCCTGCATACCAAGATTACTGTGGAGCAGTTTGGCTTCCTGATTGACGAAGTCGAGGATGCTTTTGCGTTGCCGCGCCTTAGCCGACATCGTGCGCGCGTCGACGCCCTTGTCGGAACCAAACAGCCGGGCGAAGACCGCAGCGGGATCAACCTCCTTGGCCAACGGCGATCGTTCGGTGCGCCACGAGATATTGGACGTGTATAGACAGCTGTAACCGGTGTCGCACTGTCCTCCCGTTGAACTTTCCTCGGCCCCGAGCTCTAGTGATTTCAGCCGCGTCAGGTGCCCCACCTTTTCGGCGGCAACCTGGTCTACCGAAATGCCGTTGCGAATGTTAGAGCCGTGCGTTTTCTTCGGGTGCGCTCCGGTTAGGAACGAGGCAACCGACCGCGCATGGTCGCCGCCTCCGTCGCCATGGGAGAATGCTCCGTCAAGCGTCAGACCGCTGATGATGTTCATCTTATCACGGTAAGCTTCCAATGGTTTGAGGATTGGCTTGAGATTGAAATTTGTGGAACTGTTGCCGGACGGTTTCCAGTCATTCATATGCATGCCGTTGGGCACATAGATAAACGCCATTCGAACTGGTGGTTTGCCGGATCCGACCAAGGGTTTGGCGGCGCTGGCCACGTTGGAGATCATCGGAGACGCATCTGACATCGCCTCCATCCACGGAAGCGCCATCGCAACGCCCATGCCTCGCAAAAGGGTTCGTCGACTAATTTGGCTATGTTTCATGGCTGACTTTCAAAACAAGAATCAGGCGGTTGGCAAGCTAACTGCCGGCTATTTATTTGTACGGGAGAGAAACGGCTGACTCTCAGTGATCGCATGGACGAGCGATGAAAAACGAAAATCAGCTTGATCTACTTTACTCACGATTTCGTCGATGGTGCAGTCGTCGTAATACTCTAGGCCTCGACCCAACGAGTAAATCAACATCTTTTCGGTAAGACACCTGATAAATTTGTCCCTCATTTGAATGCGAATCGTCTTTTGCAATTCGCCAGGACCAAGGAAACGCGTGCCGTTAGGCAGCTCTCCTCGAGGGTCGATCTCATCGGAGCCATCTCGTTCCCGGTATCGTCCCACTGGATCGTAGTGCTCCAAGGCAAACCCCAGTTCGTCCATCACTCGGTGACAAACCGCACACGCCGGATCGGCGCGATGTTGTTCCATACGCTGCCGCAGCGTCCCGCTCAGCTCTGCTTGATCTTCCAATTGCATCGCATCGGGATCCGGCGGCGGGGGTTCTTCGCCCAATAGATTTTCCATAATCCACTTGCCACGCTTGACCGGAGAGGTGCGGTTGGGATTGGACGTCAGAGTCAGAATGCTGGCGTGGGTCAGTAACCCGACACGCTCGTCACTTTTGGAGACTACTTTTTGAAATCGACTCCCTTTCACGTTGGCCACACCATAGTGCTTTGCCAAGCGTTCATTCATAAATGTGTAAGGCACGCTCAGCAGATCCATCAACGGAGCATCTTGACGGATCAGATCGGCTACCAGCAGTTTCGTTTCAGTTGCCATGTCTTGGCGCAGCTGCCGATCGACTCCCGGAAACAAATCGGGATCAGGCTGCATTCGGTCGAGTGATCTCAAGTGCAGCCATTGACTGACAAAGTTCTGCACCAGTGCTAACGACCTGCGGTCCTTTAGCATGCGGGCGACTTGTTTTCGGTAAGTCTTTGGATCACTTAATTTTCCCTTGGCCGCCACGCGAAATAGTTCTTCGTCGGGCATCGTGCTCCAGAGAAAATAAGACAAGCTTGTCGCGAGTTCAAAATCGTTCAGAGCGCGTGTTTGCCCTTTGGCCACCGGTTGTTCAACTTTGAACAGAAAATGCGGTGAAACGAGAATGGCCTGCATCGCAAAGCGGATACCGGCGTCAAACCCCTGTTTGTCCTTGCGAGCGAATTCGTATATTTGCATCAACCGGTCAAGTTCCTCAGGTGTCACGCGCCGACGATAAGCTTTGCAAGCCAATTGTCGGAGAATCTTCTTTGCAGCCAAAGGCTCTTCACTAGGTTTAGTTGGCGTTACGAACACAATGCGCTTATGCGAAGCGGATCGTTTACCGATTGGACCTTCAATCCTTGCATAACCTACGATCAAGTTCCGATCTTGATTACTGGCGCCGTTGTAGTAATCGTTCAGAAACTCGATTTGCAAATTTCTAACACCCGGTTGGTTGATTTTGAATTCAAGCTCGACGGTTTCGAGGCTATCTTTTTCGCGCTTGGTTCTGAATTGGCGACGCCTGCGCCCGTCGAGAGAGATCGCCAGTTTGACCGGTTCGGCGCCGGCTTGATCGCCGCCGACCTGAACCGAAACACGGTAGGCGCCGCTCTCCTTAAATTCTATGGGGCCCTCGAGCGTGCCGTTGGAGGACAGATAAGCAAGGCCGCCATATGCAGCCTTCTTGCCGTTTCGCGTGTAGTCTTTTGGTGAAAGGCCTTTGATGTAACGTGGTTGGTCTGGATCGTCGATCGCTTGAAAGGAAATCGCCTCCGCGGCATTGAGATATTTTTCCATGAGGATCGGTGGCAACGAGAGCACGTCGGCAATGTTGTCGAAGCCGTATCCCACGTCATCACCGGGAAAGGACGATGAAGGTTTGTAGTCGATACCGGTTAGATCCCGCACGGTGTTGCGATACTCAACTCGGTTGAGTCGCCGGATAGTGACGCGCCCCGGATTGATATCCGTACAATCAACCGAGTTCATTAGATTATCCAGCCAAGCGAGTATGCTGGAGTGGTCTTCATCAGCAATTGGATCGCTGTCTTCCGGCGGCATCTCCTTGGCCGCCACACGCACCATCACCTTCCGCCATTTGTCGCGGCCTTCGAGTAACTGGTCTAACGTGACATACTTTTCCAGGTTCAGATCAGCGTCAGTGTTGTCGCCCCAGTGACAATCACCGCAATGCGTTTCCAATAGTGGACGGATCTCGTTGGTGTACTTACTTTGTACATCCCGAAGTTTCTCAGAAGCGTCTTGCAGGGCGAAAGTCATCGGGCAAAACACCGTAAACGCTAATGTCACAACGGCGAGTGATCTTAGAAACGAAAACAGTGACAACTCCCGGTTGTTTTGCGGCTCCCTAAGGCTATGGCGAGTTGTGCGATTGTTCTGTCCTGCCACCACTGCACCTTTCATTCTTGGATTCCGACTCGAAGCACTCATTATCAACCGCTGGCAAACGGGAACTTAACACGCGCCGCCTCTGGGGTATCGCGTCTCGTTTGGCTTTTTTACAACTGGCACTTCAATAGCCGAAAGTGCCGACCACACATACTATTGGCTTGATTATTCTTTCGCTTTCGAGGATCGTGGCGACCGTTTTTCTGGCAAACGCTGTCGGTTTACGTGAATGATCTCAGAAGCAAGAAGAAGTCTCGATGAGGTAAGCTTAGCATTTGAAAAACGACCGCGAATGAAAAGCTGATTCTCGGCAAGAACGCGTTTTCTCAAGGTTTTGGCACCGGTCAGCCGGTCGGATTTTCGGAAAAACCGTCAGTTAAACGCTTGTTTTCCGGGTTTTAAGCGAGTTTTTCACCAAAAATGCCCATTTGACCGGGGTTTTTGGACCAAGCTGTCTTGAATAATCAGTCCGACGCTGTCTAATTTTCGCGGTGCTGAGGGCAAAACCCTTGCAAACGCGACATTTCAGCTCACCCAAATTT
>CAYTPS010000250.1:0-7763 GCA_964439245.1 uncultured Pirellulaceae bacterium
GCTTTCTGTGTTGTCCACGTTGCAGTCCGGTTGGATCTACGTAAAGTCCGCTTCTTCTTTTCTTTTTAAAGACGCCTAAGATTCTTTCAAACAGATTCCCACCATCACCGACTAATTTTGTTAGTCACTCTTTCAGGCTCAAGTAAAGAATGAATGACGCCTCAACTTGGTTTTCCGCCGTTTTCGTTGGAGGTCTCCTGCTGGTCAGTCTGGCTTTGTGGAGTCACGTTGTCCGTCGGCAGCGATCAAGGCAGCCACACTTTTTTTCGGCGAGCGAGCGGTTGAAGTTGCCGCTGGGACTCGTTGACGTTGTGCTGGCTTTTGTAATGTGGATGACAGGACAAGTGGTTGGGCTTGTGATTACATTTGCCATTTTGGGAATTGACGAATTGGATCCTGCGTCCATGTCAGTGGAACAGCAGACTGTGTTGGGGTATGCGGTCGGAGTCTGTACTGTGGTGTCTACTGCGCTGACATTGGTGTATTTGTACGCGCGCTATCAAAACCCTAAGGTGTTTGGCGGCTGTTTGCAGAACCTTTCGCGCGACGTAGTTTTGGGGTGTCTCGTGTTCTTGTGCTTTGTGCCAATCACGTTCCTCGTTCAAGCGGCGTTGACTCAGGTCTGGGAGTATGAGCATCCGACGCTGGATTTGATTTCGCCGGACGCATCGTTGCTGACGATTCTTTCGGCCTGGTGGATGGCAGTTTTCGTGGCACCTGTCTCCGAGGAAATCTTCTTTCGCGCCGTTTTGCAGGGCTGGCTGTCGCGATTATTTCTCCATAATGCACAGCCAGAGGCGGCGTTGGTTGGCGGTTGGCCGGGAGAACGCGCTGAAGCAACTGCGGCTGGAAAAGGAGATGTGGAAGTCGCGAAGGACGGCGATCCAAATAATCCCTATCAATCCCCCAGTAATCCTGCCGTAGGAGCACCGACGCAGAACGGTTCTTCAGCCTATGTCGCCCAAGCGTGGGCGCCAGTGGTGATTTCGTCGTTGCTGTTCAGTCTGGTACATCTGGGGCAAGGGCCGGCACCGATTCCCATTTTCGTTTTCGGGTTGGGATTGGGGATGATCTACCGGCAAACGGGCCGGATTCTGCCTTGCATCGTCGCACATTTTCTTTTGAACTGTTTTTCTATGTCAGTTTTTACGGTCGAGCAATTGTTCTTTCCGCCGGAAGCTGTTGAGGCAATTCCCGATCTTCAACCAGCGGTTTTGTGGCTAATTTAGTTTGTTATTTTCGCCCAACCGATGTCCAATGTGTTTGTTCTGTGTTGTGAAAATTCATGGGGAAAATTATACTCCCGCCGACGCCGCCCCACCTACCACAAATATTTTGCAGTTGGACACAACAAATTATGCCGAATAATTCCTCCCCCACCTTTCCCCTGTTTGTAGGTGTCGATGTTGGAGGGACCAACATCAAGATTGGTGTTGTCGATGATAACGGAGATCGCTTGGCCTATACCAAGTTTCCGACTCAGGCGGATCAGTCGCCCGAGAAGTCTCTCGTGCGTATCGAAGCGGTCGTTCAAGAATTGCTCGACGGCGCGGGCCTGAAAAAAGACGATGTGGTTGCGGTGGGGTTAGGTACTCCTGGGCCAATGGACATCGCGCGTGGCATGATACTGACGCCGTTTAACATGCCCGGTTGGCATAATTTTCCCATTCGCGATGCTCTCTCGAAAGCGCTCGACAAACCAGTGACGTTCACCAACGATGCCAATGCGGCGGCATTTGGTGAGTATTGGATCGGAAGCGGTCGCCGGTACGGCAGCATGGTTTTGATTACGCTTGGTACGGGGGTCGGCGGGGGTATCATCATCGATGATGTTTCCATCGACGGGGCCCACAGTCACGGCTCAGAGATTGGGCACATCTGTATTGACACAGGGCTCGACGCGTTGGTCTGCCCTTGCGGGAAGCCCGGTCATTTGGAGGCCTATGCCAGCGCAACCGGGATCGTCAATCGAGCCAAAGAGGCGCTGCGATCGCATCCAGAAAGTTCCATGTTGGATTGCAACGCCGAATCATCGCCACTTTCGGCGTTGATGGTCTCCGAAGCAGCCGAAGCGGGCGACCAACTGGCTCTGGAGTTGGTCAGTGAAACGGCGATGTACCTTGGGCGTGGAATCGCTCAATTGGCGCACGTGGTTGATCCAGAGGCGTTTATCTTGGGGGGTGCCGTAGACTTTGGCGGGGCTGACACTGCCTTGGGACGCTCGTTTTTGGATGGAATTGTCACCGAAGCAAAGAGGCTTACTTTCCCAGTGGTGGCCGAAGAAATGCACGTTAGCTTTGCACAATTGGAATCAGACGCCGGATATGTTGGAGCAGCAGGACTTGCGCGAGCGGAATTTATGAAATCGGCATCTGCCTAATCGGGCGGGCGGTTTATAATCCCACCGCCGACGCTAAATCGCAAACAGCTATTTTCTTTCACACGCGCTTACAGCAGCCTATTTATGTCCGCGAAGATTGACCCGAAAAACATCCGAAACTTCTGCATTATTGCGCACATCGACCACGGTAAAAGCACGCTTGCTGATCGATTGCTGGAACATACGGGTACAGTCACCAAACGCGAAATGCAGGATCAGGTTCTTGATGACATGGAGCTGGAGCGACAGCGTGGTATTACGATCAAGGCACGCGCCGTCGCGATGCGTGTTCAGCACGAGGGACAGGAATACGAGCTGAATCTTATTGATACGCCGGGCCACGTTGATTTCCAGTACGAAGTGTCGCGCTCGTTGAGTTGTTGCGAGGGAGCATTGTTGTTGGCTGATGCGTTTCAGGGTGTCGAGGCCCAGACGGTTGCAACAGGATACGCGGCGATTGAGCATGACTTAGACATCATTCCTGTTGTCAATAAGATTGATCTCAAACACGAGCGGTCTGATGACGTCGTTCGTGAGATGGAGCAAACACTCGGTGTCGACGGAGAAGATGTTGTTAAAGTGAGTGCTAAATCTGGGATCAATATTGATGAGTTGATTGATGCGATCATTACCCGGATCAAGCCGCCGGTTTCGGACCGTGAGGCGCCGCTTCAGGCGATGATTTTTGACTCGCATTACGATGAGTATCGCGGGGCAATCACCTATTGCCGCATCGTTTCAGGAAAGGTCCGCAAAGGGCAAAAGGTGCAGATGGTTCGCGCCAACAAGACCTACGAAGTGATCGAATTGGGGCAGTTTTGTCCAAAGCAAACGCCCTGTGAGGAATTAGTTGCCGGTCAGGTCGGTTACTTGGTGTGCAACATTAAATCGCTGGACGAAGTCAACATTGGCGACACAGTTAGCGGCGTGGGGAAAGACGCCGCCGATGCTTTGCCGGGCTATCGTGAGCCCAAACGCATGGTTTACTGCGGGTTGTACCCATCGGACGGGCAAGATTTTTCTGAGCTGCGAGATGCGCTAGGGAAACTGTCGGTTAACGATCCTAGTTTTGAATTCACCGCCGAGTCGAGCGACGCGTTGGGGTTTGGCTTCCGCTGTGGTTTCTTGGGAATGCTGCACATGGAGGTCGTCCAGCAGCGCTTAGAGCAGGAGTCGGATGTTGATCTGGTTCAGACCGCTCCCAATGTGACCTATGAGATCCTGACCAAGCGCGGTGAAACGATTCATGTGCATCGTCCACAAGAGGTGCCGGATCCCGGTGAGATTGAGGAGTTTCGACAACCAATCGTGCGTGTGAACCTGATTCAACCCGAAGAGTACGTCGGACAGGTCATGCGGCTTTGTCAGGAACGACGTGGAATACAGCAGAGCAGTGAATACCTTTCAGCGTCTCGGATAATGATCACGTACGATTTGCCGTTGGCCGAAGTGATTTACGATATGCATGATCGTTTGAAGAGCATCACGCGCGGATACGGTACAATGGATTACGACTTGATCGGTTACCAGGCCGCAGATCTTGCGCGTTTGGATATTTTGGTCAACGGCAAAAAGGTTGACGCACTAAGCGTGATTTGCCACAAGGCAGATGCTGACCGGCGGGGCAGGGCAGTGTGTAAAACTTTGAAAACTGAGATAGATCGACATATGTTTGAGGTCGCAGTTCAGGCGGCGATTGGCTCTCGTATTATCGCCCGTGAGACGGTCAAAGCGCTTCGTAAAAACGTCACGGCCAAATGTTATGGCGGTGACATTTCACGGAAGCGCAAACTGTGGGCCAAGCAGAAGGCTGGCAAGAAACGAATGAAATCTGTTGGCAGCGTCGATATTCCTCAGAAGGCCTTCATGGCTATCTTGAGTACCGGTGACGAGAATCGAAAGTGAGCCGTTGTCGATCGAACACAAGTTTATTGACTGGATCAAACGGGCCTGTGATTCACCCTCACACGAGCGCGTCGTACTGGGTGTCGGCGACGATGCAGCGATCGTGGACCACGGCGATCAGCTGACGGTCGTTTCGACCGACCTAGTCGCTGATAAGGTCCATTTTGTTGTGGGAGAGACGCCCAACCACCTGATCGGTCGAAAAGCACTCGCAGTGAATTTGAGTGATCTTGCGGCGATTGCTGCGACTCCAGTTAGTGTTGTTGTGAGTTTCTTGTTGCCCAGATCAATGGGGTTGGAACAAGCGCAAGAGATTTTCCAAGGGCTGAAACAACTTGCTGATCAATTCGCGGTTGCCGTTGTAGGCGGGGATACCAACTGCCATGAGGGTCCGCTTGTGATCAATTGTGCAGTGATGGGAGTTGTGCCGCGCGGACGTGCCTCAACAGACAGTTGGAGAATGGCCTCCGCAAAAGCGGGTGACGCTATATTGGTATCCGGCGAGTTTGGAGGCAGTATCACCGGAAGGCATCTGACATTCGAGCCGAGGATTGAGTTAGCCAGTTATCTTGCCGGAAAATACATGATCAACGCTGCGACGGACATTACTGACTCGCTCGCCATAGATTTGGAGACTGTTGCGAGAAAATCGGGTGGCGGGGTTCGGATTAGCCTTGAAGATATCCCGATATCCGAGGCGGCCCGAAAGTTGGAAGGTGAAGTAAATATTGGGGGGCAGGCTTCGGTTACGGTGCCCGTAGGTGTTGCCGCGGCACTTTTCGATGGCGAAGATTTTGAGCTTGCCATTTCTGTTTCAGAGGAGACGGCTGAGAAGATTTTGACCGATGGAGATTGTCCGGGCAAAATGAAACGTGTGGGTACAATAACGCAGTCGGCCAGTTTTGAGATTGTCGATAAAGATGGGCGAGTGGTTGAGATTGTGCCGCGCGGCTATGAACACTAGGTGGGGAGAATTCGTTGAGTCATTTATCTTGTGTTGTTCAATGTCATAGTTTGTCCAAGACTGCTGAACTGGGCGAATGCATTGGTGAAGCTCTGCAAGCAGGGACTTTGATTGGTCTAGTTGGGGCATTGGGAACAGGGAAGACCAACCTCACGCAGAGTATTGGGCGGGCTATTGGAATTGCCGACGGCAATGTCGTTAGTCCGACGTTTACGATCTGTGTGCCGCATCGAGGCCGACTGTTGCTGCTGCATATGGATGCCTATCGAATCAAGCAACCGGAAGAAGTCGATGAGCTTGGACTTGATGAACAGCTCGAGGAAGGCGCAGTGGTGATCGTCGAATGGTCGGATCTCATCGAGCAATATCTGCGCCCGTTGGATCTGAGGATCGAAATTACCGCCCCCAGCGAGCAGTCACGCTCAATGAAGTTCACCAGTCAGTCGGGCAGAGGCGATGCGGTGGTTACGGCCATCATAGGTTGAGTCAGTTTTAAACTTAGTTTGAGTTCCTCGCGAGACAACGTTTGCCGACACCTTTGTTTGGTATCTGGATCGTCGGTCGTTGAGAATGGTAATTGCGATCTGACCAGTTAAAAAGCAGCGAGGAACACATGGACCTTTGCCTCGTCGGGGCGTACCTTCTACGACGAAGAAGAAACCCTCCCAATCCGAGATAGAGAACAGTGATACTTGAAGGCTCCGGAACAGTAGCCAAACTAAGACCTGAGAAGCCAAAAACATGAGTGTCTACGTCATTCACCCCGCCGTCCCAGGTGATCGTCGTTCCGGCTGCCCAAGAAATGTACCAATCTTGGATTTCAGAGTCGTTATTTGTTGGAGTCAGTAGGCCAGTGGTACTGATATAGCTGGGATTTTCACCACCAAACGTATTGGCTACAGTGTCAGGAGTAAGCGTTCCACCGGAGTTCACCGTTGTTGATCCCCAGTCCGAATCAGCGGTGCTACCTAGAGTTGCCGGAAATGGCGAAGTAAATGGATTGGGTGGAGATGCTGGTAGCGCAGGAACTCCCACTGAATATGTCACACCATTAACCGACCATGGTCCTCTCCCGGAGACAGAAAAATCCATTGTCAGAGCGCCCGGACGAAGGATGGAGGGGTCCGTATCAAACTCCAATGCCAGCCCAGCACCACCGGCGCCAATTGGAACCGTCTTACTTGTGAATCCCGAGCTGCCCCATTTCAACACATCACTCGCGACAGAAGAGTTGAATTCTATATCCAAGGACCAAATTCCGTTTCGTCCCCCCATTAACGGGTTGTCGTCGAACCATACTCCGGCGTAACTGGTAGCACCACCAACAGCATTGGCGTCAGCGATCGAACCGGCAACAGGAGGTGGAATGAATAGAGTCCTACTGGCATTGGTGAATGAGAACACGATTCCTGCCTCTACCGAATTGAACGGAATTAACAATGAAACTAGTGCAAGGATCCATGAATTGTTTTTCATGTTGCAATACCTGTGGTGGGAGTATGGAGTTGCATTATCGCGACAATGTAAGTTCGAAATTTCAAATGTAAAAAAATGACAAACAGACCGCGCTTGGGCAAGCATTGACACCGCCCTTCGCTCTGGCACTTGCAAGACTCGGGCAATTTCGCTATGCGATAGTAGCTTCCTAAAAAAAATTACCAGAGTTTAGGTAGATTTTGAAATGAAAACGACGTTCCTCTTTCAGCTTGCGATCTTCTGCAGTTGCCTGTTCGGGTTGCCATCTTATGGTCAGCTTACCGTAGATCTTGACGTAGGTGAATCTACTGAAGACTTTTACGGGCCTGTCGCACTGAGCCAACGTGTTAGGGCATCACACACAGGAAGCTTCGCCTACCTCGCACCCCACGTGGGCGTGCAAGTTTTGGTCGCAAACAGCGTGCCGAGCACTACAGACCCCGAGGTCTCTGTTGAATTCTTTAGTTGGGAGGTCGTTGAAGGATCTTTTTTGCCGCTCTCAGGGTTTGGCAATCCTAAAACCCGAAGCGACAAAGAAACATCAAGCATCGTATTGGGTGGTCTACAGTTTGTAGATGCTGCCATCGGGCAACCACGTTTAAAGTCGTCAGCTCTAACAATTTTTGGCGTGGAGACGACTTTGGAAGCTAGATTAACGTCTCGCAATATACCAATTCCTACGCCATTCGCGAATTCAGCATCTGCGAATTCGACGGAGTATGGTGATTTAAAGGCCCGCGCATCTACAACAGTGACACCGGACCTTTTCTTTCTGACTGACGACTTCCAACCGAGGGGCGAAGCGCGAGCTAGAGTCGAACGTCGGGTAACCGGTTTCTTCGATCATCCAGAGAATTTCACTTTCGATAAAATTAACCTTGACTTTACTCTCAGCGGGAAAGTCTCTCGATCCTATCCAGGCGGGGAGGGGCTGAACAAATTTTCTCCAGCGGATCGTAATGGAATGCATGGTCAAGCAACGGTTAAGTCACAAAACATCGCATCTGCATTTTTGGTGTACGAGGGTCTTGAGGAAGA
>CAYTPS010000251.1:0-7663 GCA_964439245.1 uncultured Pirellulaceae bacterium
GACTTTCCTCTGGCGGATAAATCCGCAAGCGATCGCCTGACCAACTCGTGTATTTTAAACGGGCCTCGACATTTTACAGTGCTCGGCAAAAAAATCTGCACCCGAAAACCAAAAACTAACTCTTTAACTTCCGCATCGACAGCACGGCGACGGGGACAAATATTATCAACGGCAGCCAAGCAGCCAACGCAGCTGGCTCAATCAAATGAGCCGCGCCCAACACTTGGCAGCCAAGGTTAACCAAGAACACACCACCGACCACAAGGAACCCAATTCCCGCCGATACGAATATGTTTCGCTCACCGCCGACAATCATTGGCAATCCAATCAACAACAGCGTCAGATCCAATATCGGCTTGAGGATACGTACATGCACGGCAACTTCATCCGATGCACCGTTACCAAACCATGAACGTGGTTTTTTGAGCGCGGCAATCATCTCTGGCGTCGTGCGGTACTGAGCCAGCTTTTTCCCGTAGGCGATTTCGTCGGGATCCATCACGATCGCAACAAAACACTGACCTTCTTTGAGCCACGGAAAATCGCGTGGCGTGCAAATCAATGGCTGACCATCAACAATGACCGATGCCAGGGCTTTGGTTGCTTCCGGTTTAGTGACATTGTGTAAAAGGAGCCCCGCCGGGCGATAATCGTTCGCCGGAACAATCGTGGCCCATTGCGACCGGATCGAGAACAGATCGCGACTGATCGAGGCGGGAATTTGTATTTCAGAGCTAGTGATCTTCTTTTCACCAATATGAAACTCGTTGCCACGTACCTTCAGCCCCGTCTCACTGTCTTCGTAGATCGACATCTTGACTTTGCCTCGGTCATGCCAATTCTGCGGCGTCCGTACAAGCCTGTCTTTGAAGGTATGCAAAAACAACTCTCGATTGGCCACTGTCAATGCGACCACGACCACGCCAGCCAGCAGCACTGACCTCAATGCGCGAAACTTCGTGATGCCACCAGCCTCAATCGCAGTCAGCTCTCTGTTGCGTTGCATCAGATGGACGGAGAAAACCCCGGCCACCAACGCCATGATCGGAGCCGTTTTGTCAAACAACTCCGCCATCCGCGGCCAGTAAAATGCCCACATCAGCTCAGGCCAGCTTGACTCTTTGCTTAGTGCGGCCAGTTCGTCCAAATTGCTGAACAGGTGAATCACGATGTACAAACCTGCGAAGCTCAAAAAGCAAACGACGAAGATTCGCAAAAATGTGAACAGCAAATATCGGTCGAGAATGGTCATAGAGACTTTAGAACTGGACGGTTCACTTAGCGACACTCAAAACTTGCGACGGGGAGATTAGAGAATATAGGAAGTATTGCTGTTTTTTTCTACGTGAGTGTGTTGGGGGCTTGTCCGGCAGATGGTACGAAAGCCAACGATTTATTGTTCGGACACCATCTAATCGTTGAATTGGCCCCGATTTTCAAATCGAGATAGCCGATTTAAAATAGGACCATAGATCAAACTAATACCAAAACGCTCAAAAAGGCCCATCAATGGATAAACCTAAAGTCGCCGCCACCTGCCCCAAGCAAGTCGAACTCGAAGCAGGTAAGAAATACGCTTACTGCACCTGCGGGCTTTCGGCCAAACAACCCTTCTGCGATGGAGCACACTCCGGCACTGATTTTGTCCCGATGGTGTTCACAGCCGAAGAGACCAAAACTGCTCACTTTTGCCAGTGTAAACAAACGGGATCGGCGCCGAACTGCGATGGCTCGCACAAGAACATTTCGCAGTAACGCTACTATGTAGCGAGAGTTCCGGTAGCCGATCTCGAAAACGACTGGAGATATGACTCACGACGAGTCAAAAGTTTGGCAACTTCGGCTACACAAACCTCTTGCCTCGAAAGACCAACCACCGTGTCCGCAAGTCGTATCGCATTTCGAATTGTGCAGGCATTCCTCTGGCTGATGCTGGTCCTGATATTGGTCATGATCGTCATCATGCCTCAGCTCAGCTTAATGCTGGCCAAAAGTGGCTACAATGCTCCGAGACTGATCGATACCATTGCGCTGCTTGAGAAGTGCAACCACTTCCTCATGCACACGTTTACCTACACCTATGTGCTATTTTTTGGAAGCTGCATAGCCAGTTTTCTGAATGTGGTTGCTTGGCGAGTACCGCGTGGGAGGAGCATTCTAGGCTCAAGCCACTGCCCAGCATGCGACCATAGGCTTAGCATGAGCGACAACATTCCAATCTGGGGATGGTTGAAGAACGAAGGACGATGCCGCCACTGTCAGGCTCCTATTTCCCAACGCTATTTTTGGGTTGAAGTTTTTCTAGGGGGTCTTTTCTTGGTTTTGTTCATGGCTGAATTGGAGTTCGGCGGTTTTAATCTGCCCACGTCGCCCGACCTGCATTTCAAGGGAATTGCACACGTACTCTTCTCGCCCAATGCCCAACTGATCCAAACATTCGCCTTTCACGTGACCCTCGTGTCAATTCTTTTTACTATCGCGATGATTGCCGCCGAATCGTTCCGCATCCCACGATCGTTCATTGCGATCGCCGGCTTGACTCTAGCCTGCATAGCATTTTTCTGTCCCGCCGTATTGCAAGTCTCTTGGCAAGCGGTACCAACGCATCCCGCCAACGAAACCCTGGTTCCCTTTGGCATTAACAGCTTGCTAACCATGTTGCTGGGATCCGCCACCGGAGTAGCTGCAGGAATCATCGGTGGACGCGTTGCCAGTTACGCTGGAGCCGCCCAAAGCACCGTTGCTAAACAGCAATTTATCGCCAGCTTTGCATTGGTCGGCTTGGCGTTGGGTTGGCAGTCTGTATTGGTCACATTCTTGATAGGGTTGATCCTATCGGCGATCGGTGGAACCTTTTGGAAGGGTGATTCGCGCGAGGGAGGCTTCTCGCATTATCTCAATGGTCCAGCTTACGTACTGTGCGGAACATTGCTGCATATTCTCTCTTGGAGCCTGATCTTCAACCAATAACGGTGTCTTTGCCTGTTTTTTCGCGCGATCGCTGTTAGCCCTTTGAACAAGTTGAACTTTATTTGCATAATGACCGTAGCAAAGGAATCGACGGCACGAGAGAATGATTTTCTCGTCGATAATGTCCTCCCAACACTGATAACCAGCCTGTAGCACAGTCAATCCTGATCAACGAAGACACGAATGCCTGAACTGACCACCAATCTCTTTTTTCTTGCGCAAAGAACTGAAATCACTTACTGGCTGACCCCGGTGTGGCTACTCTCGGTAGGAATCGCGATCGGCTTTCTTTTGTCCTTGGCAATGGTTTTCAAGCTGAGTGTTTTACAGAGAATTCCATTTTTCAATTCGGTCACAGAGTCATCAGGTCGGTGGCACGCATTTAGCCTCGTTTTGGCTGCGGTCTATCTCGCGATGTACCTTGCCTTTTACTACTACAACTATGGGACGATCGAATTGACCAACAATTTTTTGTTGGCGCTAACGTTTGCAGTTCCTACATGTTTGTTGATTGGATATGCGGCATGGGTGCTAACCTCTAAACGCATGGCAGGGGAAATCTCGAGCGTGGTCAACGAGGGTTTTCTGTGGTGGATTAATCGGGTCTGCCTCGTCTTCACGATTTTTGCATTGCTTGGTTTTTTACTGGCTCCTTTCAACGGATTTGGCATCGTCAAATTCGTTGACAACCCAACCGAAATGATGCATTCGCTCGGACGGATGCCTTATGTCGGAACCACGACTATCAAGAAGACCATTCCGCCGAGCGACCCAAATCACTCAGGCGATGTTTTTGAAGTTTGGTTCGATGGTGCCGAACTGGCAGAAATCTCCGTGACTTCAAACCAGAAGCTTGAGATAAGTGAAGAGAAAATTACAGGAGAGCTGCACGCATCAAACATCTACAGTATCGACAGCACCGACACCCGAATACGGCTTGCTAAGCAATCTACTCGAGTTAAGGAGCAACAATATGACAAATTGTACGTCAACAACCTTGGCAGTGGTCCGGCGGATGTTGAGCTATCAGTCATCACAGAGCCTGTTATTCCGCAAGTCGCACTGATTCCTCTGGCGGCGACCTGCGTGGTGTTGATGTACCTCTTGTACCTGATTTTCTACGCTTTGGCGCCAAAAGTGGCTGCCATCGCACTCTCAACATTCAAAACGGAGGTTTCTCAACCGCTGTTCATGTTGGTCGTGGGAGTAGGCATGGCGTTTGTCGTTCTTTCGATCTTCATTCCTTACAACACGTTCGGCGAAGACATCAAACTTTATAAGGATTCGGGCCTGACTCTGATCCGTGTTTTGGCGATCTTCACCGCGATCTGGGCTGCCAGCAAGTCGGTGGCCGAAGAGATCGAAGGTCGCACCGCGCTGACCGTGCTTTCCAAGCCTGTAGGACGACGTCAGTTCATTCTTGGTAAGTTCACAGGAATTTCCCTCGCCATTTTTCTACTGTTCGTGATCGTTGGCTTGTGGTTCGTAATCTTCACTGCATACAAACCGGTCTATGACGGACGTGAGAATTCGAAGAAGGTTGAAGACTGGCTACAGTGCTTTAACGAGGCTGTATTTGTCATGCCGGCGTTGCTGTTGTACTTCTTGGAGGTGATTACGTTTGTCGGGATCAGCGTTGCAATTTCGACACGGCTGAGCACGCTGCCAAACTTCTTGATTTGCTTTGCGATTTACGTGTTGGGGCACCTAACGCCCCAATTTCTCAATTCGAACCTCTCCAGTTTCGAACCAGTCGTGGCATTTGGAAACTTGCTTGCCGTTATATTTCCTGTGCTTGATCACTATAGCGTCGAGACAGCGATCAACACCAACACATTCGTTCCATTGGAGTACACGGGGTGGATTGTGATCGGCACGCTAGTCTACGGCACTATCGCGACTTTGATGGCGCTTGTCTTCTTCGAGGACCGTGATTTGGCGTAGAACTGGGGCGACAAGCAGATTCGGCGAAATGGGAGTTTTATCTCTCTACCGAGACAAGATTAGCAGCTTGGTAGACTAATCTAGCGAATTGCACCATTCGATGCTTCGAAATTCTGTCAAAGCAATCATTATGTTGGGAGTCTGTCTGGTCTCTTTGCCCCCTTCCTGCCATGTCGCAATTCCGCCGTGAATCCCCCCTACGAAGTCTACTGAAAGGCATCTCGTGGAGAATGCTTGCGACCATCGACACGATTGTCGTGGCAGTATTTGTAATCTGGGTGCTTGAAGCAGAGTTCAGCTTCGACGCCGCTATTGCTGACGCGTTCAAAATTGGGGCTTCTGAGTTCTTCGTTAAACTGGCCGTGTACTTCGCGCACGAGCGCGTCTGGGAGCGATTCCGTGAGGGCGATGGACTCGATAAGAGCCGGACACTAAAGAAATCAATCTCGTGGCGCATTGTTGCGACGTCGATGACATTCATCATCGCTGGCGTCGTTCTTGAACAGTTCAATCACGTAGCGTTGGCGATTGCAATCGTTGAGTTCTTCACGAAGTTCATTCTGTACTACGTTCACGAGCGTATCTGGCTAAGGCTGCCACTTGGCAAGATCCGACAGTGGCTCCTGACACCGATCAAGACTATTCGCCAGGATAGCTGAAGTCGCTTCATGACAAACAGATCGAAGCATCACCAATGTTTATAGGCTAACGATATCGGTGATATCGACCAATCCCACGGGGCGCCCATGCGAGTCAACCACGGGTAACTCACTGATGTTGCGGGCAGCTAGGATTTCGATTGCCACACTAGTACGCTCCGCAGCACTGATTGTGATCGGTTCGGTCGTCATGACGTAACTCACGGGGCCGTCGAATAAATCATCTTGCTGACGCTCAAGTAATTTTGCCAGATCACTATCAGTAAATATGCCTGTCAATTTGCCAGATTCGTCAATCAACATCACAACTCCCGAACGCCGTCTCGCGCCTCCTTGGCTGACGAACAAGTGGCGAACTGTATCGGTTTCCAAGCCAATCCGGCAACTCGAGATCGGTCGCATCACTTCGGTCACACCGGACAATTTGAGCCCCAAAGAGCCGCCGGGGTGAAACCTGGCGAAATCTGTTGCCCGAAAATCCTTGAAACGCGACACCGTCAAAGCCAACGCGTCACCAATAGCCAACATCACTGTCGTGCTGGCCGAAGGGGCAAGACCAAGATGCCCAGACTCCTTCACCTTTCCAAAATCTAAAACGGCCGCCGAATGGCGAGCCAGAGTAGACTCAAGCGTTGCGGTAATCGCGACCGTTTTGACGCCCAGATCCTTAAGACGCGGCAATAAATTGACGATCTCAGCGGTCTCGCCGCTGTTGGAAAGCACCAAGACCACATCGTTTGATTTGATTCGTCCAAGATCGCCATGAATTGCCTCCGACGGATGCAGGAAGTGACTTGCCGTCCCGGTGGAAGCCAGAGACGCGCTTATCTTCTGACCAATCCATCCAGCCTTTCCAATGCCGACAACGATTGCAGCTCCACTGCAACCGGCAATCATCTCCACCGCCAATGGAAAATCAGCCGGTACGTTATTGCCAACGGCACTGATCGCTTCGGCCTGGCTCAACAAGATCGCGCGGGCCTGCCTGATGTGTTCAAGCGGCACGTGACCCGTCGGTTGATTTCGGTCTACTGACCACGCACGCAATCCCATCACGCAGCCTCTTGCAAATCCAAGTTTCGAATTCGACGATACTCTGCACATCGCCCCATCAGTTCTTCGTGGGTACCAAAATCCACTACCGCACCCTCGTTCATCAGCATGATGTAGTCCACCAGCTCCAACGTAGAGACTCGGTGAGTAATAATGAGAGTCGTACGATCCTTGATGAACGTCGCCAATGTTTTGTGGATGAGCGTTTCGCTTTCGATATCGATCTGACTAGTGGCTTCATCGAGAATCAAGATATCAGGGTCTTTGAGAATCGCTCGAGCCAGCGACAAACGCTGGCGTTGTCCACCGGAAAGCTTCCCACCGTGCTCACCGATCTGCGAATCATATCCCTGCTCCAGTTGCACGATAAAGTCATGAGCGTGCGCTTGCGTTGCAGCCTCAATGACAGCTTCGGAACTTGCGGTCGTCGTACCGTACCCGATATTTTCGGCGATTGTGTCGTTGAACAGCATTGTTTGCTGCGTCACGTAACCGATGCGTGAACGTAAACTTTGGAGGCTTGAGTGGCGAACGTCGACGCCGCCTAGTTTAATACTACCGCCAGCCACATCGTAGAACCGCGGCACGAGGTTGATCAATGTACTCTTGCCGCAACCGTTATTTCCCATGATCGCGACCGATGAACCAGCCGGAATTGTAGCGGAAACTCCATTGAGGATTTGCCGATCTTCGTTGTAGCTGAAAGTGACATCGTCAAATTGAACTTCGAGTTGTCCGGCGGGAATCGGAACAGGATCTTTCGCATCGTGGACCGCCGGCGTCTGATCAATCAGCGGAAAAACACGATCGGCTGCCACGACGCCGCCTTGAATGGTGTTATAGACGTCCGCCATCTTCCGCAGCGGGTCAGCCACACCGATGAGAAACGTGAAAAACAGCATCACGCGGCCAAAGTCCATCTTGGTAGAGCTCATCGTGATCCCAAACAGCTCGGTTTGCCCGTTGAGTACAAGATAGCCACCGGCCAACACGGACAGGCTGATCATCGTAACCCCCAGCACTTCATTGTTGATGCG
>CAYTPS010000252.1:0-287 GCA_964439245.1 uncultured Pirellulaceae bacterium
CTGGGGGTAAGTTGAATGTTCGCAGCAGAGTGTGTGCAAAAGCAGACCGTGGAAACAGCCCCAAAGGTTATCGATCGACAATCGGGGCTATTGATCGATAATCCAGGCTTTTCCGCACCTGGCCCGGAAGCTGACGCATCCGGCTCGCCCGTCTTCCGATCAGGCGGAACGTTGAGTCGAAACGTCGATGCCCGAATCCCACACGTCATTGTCCGGTGTGACTTCGCTTTGCAATTTCTGGCGAGTTTCGTACCGCAACAATTGGTCGTCCAGTGACTGCTCTCGTT
>CAYTPS010000252.1:297-7633 GCA_964439245.1 uncultured Pirellulaceae bacterium
CTCAAACGCCAATTCCGGATCGTACTCATCGGTCTCCAGATAGACTGGTGAGGCGACGGCCGTTTCCAAAACCGGTGCCGGGATCGGTTGGATCACCTCGGGTTGAGGTGCCATTTCAATTTCGGCTCTTGCCAGGCTGATGGGCATGGCGTTACTGTCAACCACATCACGGTGATGAGGCAAAATGCGAACGTCAACGTCAAGGTTGTGGAACAGGTCGCGAATGTGATCGTGGCAGGTAAACATAAGAATCTGGTAGCCGTTTCGAGAGAAATCAAACAGCACTTCTGCGGCGGCTCGTGTGCGACGACCATCGAAGTTGACCAGTACATCGTCCAATACCATCGGTATCAGTGCTCCGCGTCGAGCGTAAGCTCCAACCAGAGCCAGTCTGAGGCTAAGGTAAACTGCCTCTCGTGTGCCGCGACTGAGTTTATCAACAGGGATGGTGTCGCCTTCGGCATTATCGACTAGCAGTTCTTCTCCCACCAAGCGCGTCCAGATTCGCACGTAGTGGTCTTCGGTAAGACGCGTCAGGTAGTTCGATGCTTCTTTGAGCGTTTCAGGCTGACGCTTGGATTCGTAGCTTTCACGAATTAGTTCGAGCATCTTGGTGCTAACGGCCAATTTTTGCCACTCTTGTTTCAAGTCGGAGATCTGTTGATCGACGACGTTTAGCTCTAGACGCGCTTCATCCAGTCGCGCATCCTCTCCAAGCGCACGAACCTCTTGAACGAACTCGGCACGCTGCTGTTGCAGTAAAGTCTGGCGCTCTTTGGTTTTAGCGATGCTATTCTGCATTGCTTCCCAGTGCTTTTCCAAACCAGTTTGCCCATAGGTATCCAGCAGTTCGCGCATTTGCGGTTGCGAGTAGTTCGCGCCCAACGCCGCATTGATTTGCTCTGAGAGATTATCGCGTTTGGTGACCAGTTCTTTGATTTGACGATGTTTGGTGTCAAACTGTCGGTAGGCGGTTTCTGTTTCAGCTCCCACATTGGCCAAAAGCCTCTGTCGCAAGCCTTGCGCTTTTTCAAGTTCGCGTTTTGCTTTGTTCAGCCGTGTACGAAGTGATTTGTACTTGTTGGCCAGTTCTTTGCGCGAACTTACCATGCCGCGTTGTTGGTGAATCAGGCTAGTGATCTTATTCAATCGGTCGGTCAATTTGTTCGACGTAAATGTCACTCCCGTCTCGTACAACATCGTGTTGATGCGTTGATTTAGGGCCGACATCTCTTTTTCGCGTTGGACTTTTTCTGATTCCAACTGTTCCAGACGTAAGTGTAAACCCGAGATGCGTTCGCTGCGCTGAGTGATTTCTTTGAGTTGTTTGGGTAGCAATGTCTCGGGGAGTCCAGCCGTCCGCAGGCTCGCTCGCCATTGGCCGGTCGCGTTGTCGACCTCACGCTGTTGAGCGCTGATGCGACGCTTGGTCTCTTCAGCGGCCGCCTTGTTTTTCTGGATCCGTTTTTCCATTGGAACCAGATCTTCCAATCGATTCAGTTTGCCTTCGGCCTCTTGTAAATCGATATCCCACTGACCGACGCTTGAAGATGGCAAATGACGCTCGATCTCCTCGCGCTCAAGTTTGGATCGTTTTAGTTGTTGACGGTTGATGTCCAGTTGATGGCGGAAGTCATCCAGTTCGTCTTTGGCGATTTTTTCCCAGTGATAGCGCAGACCCTGAGCCACAAATCCAGCGATTGCACCGCACAGCATCAACAACACACCCGTGGATTGTGTCGCACTGGAGAAAGCGCCGCCGAGTTCTAAGAACCCAAAACCCAGTAGTACGACACCAATCACAAATACGATTCCAACAATCCACAGCTTGCCAACGGGAAGTACTTGCTCAGCGACCACCGAATCAATATCGCGCTCGAGCATGCTTCGAGAGCGCGTTAGTTTTTGGATCTTTTCTTCTAGCTCGATACGGCGTCGTAAACGGCTTACGTGGAGCCCCGTTTCTTCCAAAGAATTCGAGGCACCCAGTTCGTTTTTGGAATGTCCGAGCCGCTCTTGAACTTGGACGATATCAAACTCAGACCGATCCAGTTCTTCTTTCAGCTTGTTTAATCGCTCGGTTTCTTTTTCGAGTTTTTTAGCAGCGTCATCGAGTTGCAACATTCCTCGATTACCTAAATCTCGCACGTCTTTGCTGCGGATCTTCAGCTGATGGCCCAGCCCGTCGACCTCACTGACCATGCTATTGCCAATCTTTTCGATTTCTTCCTGCAGAGTAAAGACTTGGCGTTCTAACGACTCGACCCACGGAAAGTGTTCGGAAATCGCCTCGATTCTTGATTTCTGAGCCCACAGTTGCCGATTGATCGGCAAGGCCATCGCTTCTTTTTTGATTCTTCGGCGCTGCTCTTTGATTTGATCGATACGTTCTTTTTGTTGAGCGATTCGCGCGTTGTATTCGTCCAGTTTTGATACAGAGATGTCTTTAGCGTCGGGCATGTTGCCGAAGGAGCTGATCTGGTCGATGACCATTTTTCGATTTTGCCAGCGCTCGCTGATTTGTGTGGCGATTTCCACAAGACGCGATTCGGCTTCAGCGTCGGCAATTTCTTTTTCGATGTCGGTTAGCTGATGGGAGATCGATGTGACCTCAGCCGCCGTTGCCGCCCACCGCTTGGAACGTTGCTTAAGGTCGTCAATCTCGCGCAGCAATTTGGCTCGACGAGCCGCTAGTGAGGTTAGCTTCGACTCATTCTCTGATTCAGACGCCCAGATTTCTTCCCGCCGGCGACGCAGGTCCTTCATCACGTCGATCAGGGAGACGCGGTCCATCCCGCTGGTTAATTTGTAGAGATGTTCCGCTGCGTCGGTCGAATTGAGCGCACCCAATTCTTGGATTTCACGCAGACCGATTGCAAACACATTGTTGAAAATTGATTCGTCGATGTCCGACATCAGGGTGGTTAACTGTGCCCGTCCGTGAACCGATCCATCGTGAGTGTCAATGACTGTCAAATCGCCAATCGGGTCAGAGTGGCGGTTAGGATCGACATGCCGTTGGACTTCCCAAGAACCGGTGGAGGTTGTCAGGTCAACCGAACCTCCGGCCAAGCCGCCATAGACCGGTGGCGTGTATTTGTTCAAGCGGTCGGCGGAGAAACCGAACATCATTGAACGGACGAACTGCATCATCGTAGTTTTGCCAGCTTCGTTTTCACCGCAAAACAGGGTCAGGTTGTCGGATAGTCCCTGAACTTCAAGACCTTTCCAAACGCCGAATCCATCGACGTTGACGTTCTCAATTTTCACCTCGGTATCTCCTGATGTGAGGGGGCTTGGGCGGCAGGAAGTATTCGGCCGCAGCGATTGTAGGTTTAAGTCTTAGGTAATCTGGTCGGGATGTTGCACAAATTCGTCGACTTCGTTTTCAGCCAGTTCTTTGTGAGCGGCCAAATACTGCAGACCGACCATACCGCTTTGGCGAAGAACCGAATCTCGATTTGAGCGATCTATGTGGCCGATGGTGGCCAGGGAATCACCTTTGAAGGTCTGCGGCATGTATTGATGCACGTCCAACTTAAGAGATTCGTCGCTTTGGTGGCGAGCGACCACACGCATGTATTCGCCAAGGATCGTGTCTTCTTCGTACCACTCTGAAGGTAGGTTTTTTGGGGCCTCGACTTTTACCTCGGTTGACCACAGGCCCTTATCGCCACGCCCGAATTCGTCCCTCAGCCATTCCAGCACCTCTGCCGCCCACTCGCTCTTACGGATGCGTGGGTTGAACTGGCCTTCGGTGGTAAAAAACCAACGCGTCAAAATTAAATCGTCCGGACAATCGCTGATCATCTTCAACGCCCGCTCGGTCAGCATGTCTTGCAAATGTGCCATGGTGACGTTTTCGGGAATCGCAATCTTCTGCGGCATAAACCGCACATAGTCGGCTTCAATGGATTGCACGCGCAGTTTCCCGTTGCTGTCGACGCGACAGAACTTGAATCCATGGACGCCCGGTTCTTTGACGTGGCGACCTTGAGGTGTACCGGGGTAAACAGCGATCGTTCCCGTTTTTTCTAGCTTGGTAGATTTGTGTCGTCCGCCTAATGCCCAATAGGCGATGTGCTTGCCAGAGAAAGATCCGCCGTCGAATTCACCATAGCTCATTGCGATGTTGAACGTGTCACTGTTACTGGCGGCCAAATCGGCGGCGTCGCGCCCTTTAGGATCGTAGCCGCTGGCAAAAATAGTACACAGCGTCTCTCCGTTGCGGCGATGTTCAATCTCTTCGACAACGGTTGATGAAAACGTCAGCACGTTATCGGGCAGGCCAACCGAACTGGGCCACCTGTCTGGGAGATCCGTTTCTCCGCCGCACCAGTAAACGTGGATATTCTTTTCTTCCAAACGCTGAAACTGAGTCTGCAGAAACGCGAAAGCGCGTGCGGAACCGGATTCTGCATCGTAGAGGTCGCCACATAAAAGGACAAAATCGACGCGCTCCGCGATCGCTAGATCGAAGATCTTTTGAGCCGCGGCGTACGGTGCGTTGGACAGACCGCTGCGTAGATGCGTCGGAAGTTCCGACAGGCCGCTTATCGGCTGGTCCAAGTGAAGATCGGCAGCGTGTATAAACTTGATAGCATCAGCCATCGGAAGCCCTCCTTGCGCCTCGTCAGCGTTTCATAGGCTCTTTCAAAAAACAGAAATCTGCGAAATCGATCGCTTCGTATTTTTTCTGAAAATTGAGAGAATGTGGTTAAGTTGCCCAAAGTCTATCGCATCCCTAGCTAACCTCCTATATCAATGTGCGGCGGTGATAAACGAGGTAAAATCAACAGTCAGTGTCTCCAAACAGGGGCGATTTTGAATAGAATTGCCCCGACAACGCTCACATAACCGTGGCCAAGGGAAATGTTGGCCTTACGCATTGCAAGCGTCCTGCTAGCCACAACCAATATCAAATACATTGCTTTGAATTCCATCCTACAAAAAATCGTCGACCACAAACGCACTGAAATCGTGGCGGCAAAATCCAAGGTCTCTTTGGATACTGTCAAAGCCGCGGCAGAAAATGCAGCACCTCCGTTGGACTTCGTTGCAGCTTTGCAACAACGCAGAGCGGCAGGTTCGATCGGGCTGATTGCGGAAGTCAAAAAAGCGAGCCCCTCCAAAGGCATCATTCGCGCGGATTTTGATCCGGTGGCGATTGCTGAGACGTATGCCAAACACGGTGCGGCCTGCATCAGTGTTCTGACCGATGAAAATTTCTTTCAGGGGCATCTCGATTTTCTCCGGCAGATTCGCACCGCAGTCAACGTGCCGCTACTCCGCAAAGATTTTGTCCTTGATGTGTATCAAGTGTACGAGGCTCGCGCCGCTGGCGCAGATGCTGTGCTACTGATTGCCGAATGCTTGGAGGGGGAAGTACTGCAGGAGTTGCATCAGTCGATTGAGTCGCTGGGCATGACAGCGTTGGTGGAACTTTATGACGCTGACAACATCGAAAAGGTCATGGCCTGCAACCCAAAACTGGTTGGCGTAAATAATCGCGACTTGAATACGTTTGAGGTTGATCTTGGGCACAGCGTGAGAGTCAAGGAGCAGTTACCCGATGCTGTAACCTTTGTCAGTGAGAGCGGCATCTTCACCAACGATGATGTTGTGATGCTAAAGGAGAATGGCGTTGACGCGATGCTGGTTGGCGAATCGCTGATGCGGTCCGAGGACATCGGGGCGGCGGTCGAAACGTTGTTGGGCGAATAAGTGGGATAGCCTAAACCAGCTTTACTGATGCGTCGCCGTCACTGGCGGAAACCGACCCGATCACCCAGTTCTCCAAACCCGATTTGGTTAACATCCGGCGGACGCTGTCGGCGTAGAACGGACTGACGATCAGCGCGATACCAACACCCATATTGAAGACGCGCCCCATCTCGCCTGAGTCGACCTTTCCTAAGCCTTGCAACCAACTGAAGACCGGAGGCACTTCCCAAGATCCGTTCTCGATGTTCACTTCAACACCGGGCTTGAGAATGCGCTCAATGTTTTCGCACAATCCTCCACCGGTGATATGGGCGATGCCGTGTACAACGTTTTTTACTTTGTAATGATCGAGGACTTTGCGCAGAGCACGTGTGTAAATCACGGTTGGCTCCAATAAAGTTTCGGCAACCGTTTTCCCAGTGTCTGCCACCATGTCATCGACGCCCAAGTTTGCCGAATCGAAGACGATCTTGCGAACGAGGCTGTATCCGTTTGAGTGCACTCCGCTGGAGGCGATGCCAATCACGACGTCTTCGGGTGCCACCGTAGCGCCATCGATCAGTTGTTTTTTATCGACGACTCCAACGCAAAAACCGGCCAGATCATAATCCCCGGCCTGATAGTGGTCGGGCATGATGGCGGTCTCCCCGCCAAGCAACGCGCAATCGGCTTGTAAGCATCCGTCACTGATGCCAGTCACGATCTGCTCGAGCGCCGCCGGGTCGTCGTGCGACATGGCCACGTAATCCAAGAAGAACAACGGTTCGGCACCGCAACAGATTGCATCGTTGACGCACATCGCTACCAGATCGATACCGACTGTGTCGTGTTTGTCCGCCATGCGGGCAAGTTTCAGTTTTGTGCCGACGCCATCGGTGCACGAGACCAGCACTGGGTCTACGTAGTTTCGGCGGAAGAGTTTGCAGTCGAAATCTAGTTGAAACAGGCCTGCGAAGCCGCCGTCAAGTTTTTTGACTCGGGGCGAAAACGTCCGGTGCATCAGCTTCGGAAGCCGCTTCATGGATTCGTTGTAAACGTCCAGATCGACGCCAGAGTCTTTGTAGGAAAGGCCTGTCATTGTGCTTTTTTTGTCACCGGAATTTCAGAGGCTTGAGAAACCGAAACTGTAACGGTCTCCGGCAATTTTTTCCAGTCTCAACCTGGCCAAGGTCACCTAAATGGCAAATCCGATCCGACCAGCCGGGCCGCAATTGTTCGTTTGTCGTCGATTGTTACCACCAGTGGGCCGCTACAACAGATGGCGGGCTTTGATCTCAAGATACTGGTTGATCAAATCGGCCGTCATTTGCTCAGGGAAGGTCTCAATGGCCAACACGCCGCGGTGCTTGAGATCAGCCACCACCTCGTGCCGCCAGTTGGCAATCGTTGCCGCAGCGGCGGCTCTGAAGAGTGTTTCATCACCTCTCTCGATCGCACGTTCTTCGTCAAACTGGTCGACGACATCCAGCATGTCGTGGTCCTTCACCAACAAACATAGCGGCAGGTGCTGTCCGGTCAGGTTGGTGGTGTACTGCAAAATTTGATTCGCGTTGACTTCATCGATCACATTGGTAATCAAAACAACCAGCGATCGTTTGGGGCACTTCTGTTT
>CAYTPS010000253.1:0-1271 GCA_964439245.1 uncultured Pirellulaceae bacterium
GCACTGGATCAGTTCCCAGTTCTCGTCGCCTACCTGTTTCTGGCCTGAACAGCTGAATCCGTCCGGTCCAGTCCTCGATGTCGATGAACTGCAGTTTCCCTTTGTCACGGTGCAAGACGATGCGTCCAGCTGCGCGTACCTGCGGTCCGTTGAGTTTCCCTTTTTCTTTTTCGCTGGCCCACTCCTTGAGCGAAACGGTCTTTAACTCCTCTTCGGTGGGAAGATCGTGTTCGGCACCGTCTTCGAGAACGTATTTTACCTCGCTAGCGCGGGATCGGATATCGCCAATCAAGGCGCGGTCATCGAATCGATGTCCCCATGGATCGTGGCCGAGGGAGCTGATCTTCTCCAACTTTCGCCGTCGAGCTTCTTCGGGACTTTCACCAGTTTGTTCGTTCGTTTTTTCTTCAGTCATTGAATTGGCTTGGCCGATATGGCGGAATCCTAATATTTCGTGGACAAACTCCGTTGGCGGAAGATTCTGAATACCTAACCGCCATGTGGAATCGCCTATTCTATGGATTCTGCCTCATTTGGAAACGGCACAAGTGACTTGCAGCGAAAATCGTCTGGACCGCCCAAGCTCGAGCGGTCCAGCCATTTCTTTTCACTTCTTTTTGGCATTAAGCCTGTAGATCAAAACGATCTGCGTCCATCACCTTGGTCCAAGCCGCGACAAAGTCATGCACAAACTTTTCGGCATTGTCATCTTGAGCATAGACCTCAGCGTAGGCGCGGAGAATCGAGTTTGAACCAAAAACGAGATCGGCATTGGTCGCAGTCCATTTGACGTCGCCAGTTTCGCGTGAGCGTACTTCGAACGTACCATCGGAGCCAACTGGATGCCAGCTGTTGCTCATGTCGGTCAAGTTAACGAAGAAGTCGTTGGTCAATTGACCCGCGCGTTCGGTGAACACACCGTGCTTCGAGTCACCATGGTTGGTGCCCAGTACGCGCATCCCGCCGACCAGAACAGTCATCTCGGCAGCAGTCAGCCCCAGTAGCTGCGCCCGGTCAAGCATTAGCTCTTCGGCGCCAACAGCGTAGTGCTGTTTCTGGTAGTTGCGGAATCCGTCAGCCAGTGGCTCAAGAACCGAAAAACTGTCTGCATCGGTCATCTCGTCAGTGGCGTCACCGCGTCCGGCGGCAAACGGAACCGTCACGTCGTAACCGGCGGCTTTGATAGATTGCTCAAGACCAACGTTGCCGGCTAGCACGATCACGTCAGCGATCGAGGCACCGGTGTCAGCGGCGATCGGCTCAAGCGCGGG
>CAYTPS010000253.1:1281-7578 GCA_964439245.1 uncultured Pirellulaceae bacterium
AGTCGAATGCGTGCCCCGTTGGCTCCGCCACGTTTGTCGGATCCGCGGAACGTGCGAGCGCTATCCCAAGCGGTCGCAATCATTTCGGCAGCAGACAAACCCGTTTCGGTGATTTTGGCCTTCACGGCTTCCACATCGTAGGACGTAGAGCCAACGGGGATTGGATCCTGCCAGATCAGATCTTCGGAAGGAACATCTGGGCCAAGGTAATTCGCTCGTGGCCCCATGTCTCGGTGGGTCAGCTTAAACCAAGCGCGAGCAAATGTATCGGCAAAGTAATCGGGATCGGCCATGAACTTTTGACAAATCTCGTTGTAGATCGGATCAACCTTCATCGCCATGTCGGCATCCGTCATCATCGGTTCTTCGTGAACCGATGGATCCGAAGCATTGACTGGCTTGTGATCTTCGGGCATATCGACCGGCTTCCACTGGTTGGCGCCAGCGGGAGATTTTGTCAGTTCCCATTCGTAGTTGAACAGATAATCGAAGTAGCCCATGTCCCATTTCGTTGGGTTCTTTGTCCAAGCGCCTTCGATGCCGGAGGTGAATGCGTTGGCCGCAACCGCTTTGTGACCAGGATTGGCCCAACCGAACCCTTGCTCTTCGATGCCGGCCGCTTCTGGTTCGACACCGATGTTGGCGTGGTCGCCCCCACCGTGTGCTTTACCCACAGTGTGACCACCGCAAGTTAGCGCGGCTGTTTCTTCGTCATTCATCGCCATACGGGCAAACGTTTCGCGAATGTGTAACGCCGTGCGAGCTGGATCTGGATTTCCGTTGACGCCTTCGGGGTTCACGTAGATCAAACCCATATGTACCGCAGCCAAAGGGTTGTACATGGTCGAGGGTTGGTCAAGATCGTCGTATCGCAGTGCGCTATCGGCCAACCATTCATCTTCAGCGCCCCAGTTAATGTCCGTTTCGGGGGCCCAGATGTCTTCGCGGCCAAAGCCGAAGCCGAACGTTTTCAGGCCCATTGATTCGTAGGCCATGTTGCCGGCCAAAATGATCAGGTCGGCCCAAGAAAGGCCGTTGCCGTATTTCTTTTTGACGGGCCACAGCAGGCGCCGCGCCTTGTCCAAGCTCGCATTGTCTGGCCACGAATTGAGCGGCGCAAAACGGATGTTACCTGCTCCAGCGCCGCCACGCCCATCACCCATGCGGTAGCTTCCCGCCGAGTGCCAAGCCAGACGAATCATCAGGCCACCGTAGTGTCCCCAGTCGGCCGGCCACCAGTCTTGGCTTTCGGTTAGCAGTGCTTCGACATCGGCTTTGACCGCGGCATGGTCGAGCGACTTAGCCGCCGCGCGGTGATCATAGTCCGGATCCATTGGGTTAGTCCGCGCACCGTGTTGGTGCAGGATGTCCAGATTAAGTGTCTTTGGCCACCACTTGGTAACGGGCTTTTCTACTGTAGTGGTACCGCCGTGGGCGAAGGGGCATCCTCCACCGTTCTTCATATCCATGAGGATCTCCAAAACTCTGTTTGTATGTCGGTTTGATTTGTGTGTTGCTTGTGCTCGCAGCGAGGAAGCCGCACAAGCCATAATTTGACCCTATTTCAGCGCTTCTAAAAACCACCTGTGACAAGAAAGTGCACGATAATTCAGTCGGTTGTTGAGCGACAGAGTCTCTTTGAGCTCATCGGATCCCTTTACGCCATCTAACAAGATTGGGCCTCGCAGGAGAGGTCTACCAGAACGCTGCCGTCGCTGTAGTGAAGAAAGAAGCTGAATCCGTGACGGTTCGCGATGTTCGCGTAAGGACAAGAGAAGTTGTCATAAGGCAGGCTCCGATTGAAATCTGAGAGCACGAAAAGTCATCGAAGCTGACCTGAGACTTTACCCCCTGAATTGCCCGACGGCATGGCTACTGCGTTTGCCGGCGACAAATCAGACAACAATTTTACAGCCCTATGTTCTCAAACGAATGTCGAGGTTTGGGCCTGGGAAGTAGTTGGCCTTTTTCTCGCCTACGCCACCGTAGCGCCAGTCATTGTCGCCCGACGTGGCACTATCGGGAGTCCAAGTCATGCGATGGACAGTTTCCTCAAAGCTATAGTCGCTACTGTCGGCTCGCCACCACCAGTAATTCGATTCGGAAGCGTTTTCGACAACCATGTAAATCGAAATCCAGTATTCTTTTCCAGCCAACATCGTGTACTCGACGTCTGCGGAGTATCCATAGACCGGATAGTCATACAGAACGTCGCCTCCACGATTACGAGCTTGTCCACGCCCGATTTCGGTACGATTCGGCTCTGCCACTTCAAATCGAACCGCTGTGCTACTGTCTGGAGCGTCATCGGCGGCACCTTCGAAAATTTCTACAACAAATCGGTCTCTTCGATCTGCAGCGTTTGTGTTGAGAAGTTCGCGTTCGTAAATACCAGTCCATTCAACCGAAGTTATCGTCTCAGTTGATTCCAGCAAAATTGGAGTCGCATAGCGATCGCCGTCATTGGAGACTTCATTGACGTAGGAGAGCACCCCGGCGCTGCTGTTTGGCTCAAGATCAGCTCCACCATCAAAAACCTGGCGTCTCTCCAAAGTTGCCACCGAAACGTTCGGGGCAACTTCGTCACTCATACGCATCTCTGGTGCATCGTCTACGCCGGCTTGCCCACCAATCCTGATTGATCCTTCGACGCTGGCGTTCGTTAGATCGCCGTTGATTTCGTCATTGCCCTCACCCAGAAAAATTCCTAAGTGTCTCATCACAACAGGATCTTGCAGCTGGACGGTGTCGTCACCGTCAAGCGGGAGGACGAGGTTGGTTTCCCCCATATACTCATTGCCCGAGGAAACGATGGTGTCTTCATGGTCTCCGGAAACCACATATGAATTACTGTTGTGTTGATCCTGCTATCGTGATCGAGTCTTGGCCGTCAAGCGTTATCGCAAAGAGCTCACCATCAAACCGGGAACCGGTGGTAGAGATCGAGTCGTTGCCCTCGAAAGTCTGTATGACCGTCTTTTCTAAAAAATGAGAGTCTGTGAACTCGATATCGTCATGCCCGGTTCCACCGTAAACGATCGACATCTTCTCAAATTGAGCATCGATAACCGACATGTTGTCATTTCCGGGGCCCTGGTGAGCACGTAGCCCACCATCGAACATCACTCCAGAATCAGTCATGACAGTGTCGTTGAGCGTGTAGCTTAGTTGACCATTGATCGTGGTTCCATCTAGCCCCGTGATTTTCAGCTGATCACGTTCGGCAACAATTTAAAAGTTGTTGTTAGCAGCATCCCCTCGAATGTAAAGATGATCGGCTTCGAATACGGTGACGTTCCCTGCGAGCAATCGTCGCCCCTCGAGCTGTGCGTAGCCCAATGGTCTTGATTGACGGTGACGTATCGAAAGGAATGGCATGATCTTCTCCACAGTAAATTTGATGGCGTTCAAGACTGCGAAGAGGCGACCGTATCTGGCCGGGCAAAAACAACGTGAAAGTCGGTTTTTTGCGAAAATTTCGGCGAGAGAAGACGTTGCGAAGTGTAACTGAGGTCTCGATAGCGTAGAAATTGAAGCTGGATCTTGCCTTTCTGATCAAGGTGGCTTGGGCCGAGTGAATGCTTGAGGCGGCGAGTAATCCAATTCACATGTCGATTCAGTGTAGGTAGCCACCTGTAAGAAGAGTTTTCTACTGGCCGATAATTGGTGGTCTCGGTCGGCACTGTTCGCTTTGATTACAAGAGCCCCTTTGGCTCATGCAATCAGGACGATAGGGGCACTTCCTGCTGGATGTTTGTCACTGGCGAAAAGAGACGTGAGTTAGTCTTTATGGAATCGCGTAGTTGTTTAGCACTAGTGCTTACCACATTCACGTTTTAGCTTTCCTGCCGAGGAAGGAAGATCGATGAGGTTCGTCTTCACGAGTCTTCAGCATTCATTTCATTAATCACCATCCGGTTGCGTCCGGCCTCTTTTGCCTCGTAAAGGCACGAGTCGGCGATCTGAATCAGTTCTTCAGTGTCCGTTTTGGCGGGCCGACCAAGAAACGTTGCCCCTCCAATACTGACGGTGCAGGAAATTTCGCCTGACGTTGTCATAAACGGCAACGTCGATATGGAATTTAAGCACCGCTGCGCGACCACGCGCGCTTGCTCAAGATCTGTGTCGATTAACGTGATTGCAAATTCCTCTCCACCATATCGCGCCAAAAGGTCTTCCTCACGAAGTTGATTCGAAAGACGTAGCGCAAATTCGCGTAAGACCTCGTCCCCAACCAAATGGCCGTGCTGGTCGTTGACCTTCTTGAAATGATCCATGTCTAGCATCAACAACGTCAGCGGCGACTCCGCTCTGACCGAGCGTCGCAACTCGCGATTGATCATGTCCATGAAATAGCGTTTGTTCCAGGCATTGGTCAGGCTATCAGTGGTCATCATCGAATAGGCTGCCTCGTGATACTGAGCCTCAATGTGATCCGATGTGAGATACTTGAAAATGTGATTGCCGATACGAATCGTGTCACCGGCACGAAGGACCTTTGGCTGGTCATCCAACCGCTCGTGATTTAAGAATGTGCCGTTGGTAGAACACAAATCGACCAGCAGGTAGTTACCACTACTTTGGTCGTGCCGGATTTCGGCGTGGCTGCGGGAAACTGAGTCCTCAGCGATTTGGAGGCTACAGTAGCTTTCTCGACCAATAATAAATGGCTCGTCGCCGATAGGCAGCATCCCGCTGTTGACGTCCACTGGGTGTATCTTCAGCAGGCAGCCCTGCTGCTGACATGGCTGCGAAAGAGGAAAAGAATCAATATGTGTAAACGTTTGAGGGCCGGTATCAATCATGGCTGGTAGGTAGGTTTAAGGGCCGAGTCTTGGGGAGCTAGAGCGCAGCTGAGGTGGGAGTTTCTAAAACCTAGGTCTCGCTTGAAACCGATGGAGCGGCCGTGCTAAAAACTCAAGAATCAACGGTGATTTCCCGGCCGATTGTTCGGGTCACAACGATTGTTGACTGCGGGGATGAAGTGGCGGCGCACAAGAAAGTTAAGCACTCCCCACGCTAGGGTTAGACCATTGGCGACGCAGGAAATCATGAAGATGTCGAAGTAAGCCGGAGTAAAAGAACGATGTTGAATCCCTCGTGCAAGTCAGTCTCCGGATTCATCGATTGAGAATCTAGATCAACAGCCCGGATACTTGATGAATCCGAGATGCAATTCGGCGTGTCGCAAGTTAACTGCGGTGCGGAATTCTTCACTGACCTTGCCCATAGCCGGGCTGTCGTGAACGGCCGGTTCCGACTTCAACCGTTGGAGCGCTCTTTTCAAACGCGCGATACCTGCGTTCGGTTCCATGTCGTCTTGGCCGGTGGTGCCTCCTTCGACTCCCGGGATATCGAATCCGGCAGACATTCCCTTGCGGACCATACCTTTCATCATCACCCTGAAGATCCATTGGACGAAAAATGGCTTCTTCTTCATGTGATACCCGTCCCAACCGTACTCGATCCACGCTGCCAAATGAGCCATGATCTGACCTGGCGTCCAGTTTCCTAGCGTTTCCAAAGTGCCATCGTCCACGGCCGCTTTTATGCGATCGAGTTCTTCGAGGCACTGATCGATTGTGTCAAATTTGAGAGAGCGCCGTTGAACGTTTTTGGTGCTGATTGTGTTCATCTTTCAAGAGCCTATTGTCCAAATTTTGCCATCAATCGATTGGCCAGACCGGGTATTAAGCGGTCCAGCCAAACCAGAATCCGGCCTCCAAATGTCAGTATGATCTCGTGGCGTCGTTTACGTATCGCCCGAATCGTCTTGGCTGCAACGATTTCTGGCGACATCGCGCCGCGTTTTTTCCAGTCTTTGTTTGTCTGGTCTTCGATCGATGCGTCAAAAAATTCGCTGTCCGTTGTGCTTGGGCTGACCAACAGAACTTCCACACCATCGGTCGCCAGTTCGGCCCGAATAGAATCGCTAAAGCCATGCACGGCAAATTTACTGGCGCAGTACTCGCTTTTCAACGGAGCGCCGCGATGACCTAGGACACTGCTGATATTAACAATGACAGGGTCGTTGCCTCGTTTGAGTAGCGGCAAACTGAGCCGGATCAGTTCGGCCAAAGCGAAAAAGTTGACCTCAAAAATCTGCCTCAATCTTTCCGGCGTTGCTTGATCAAATCTTCCCATTGCTCCAATGCCAGCATTGTTGACTAGGATGTCCATCCCACCGAATTCTTGTTCGCATTTCTGAATCATCAGTCTACGAAATTGGGCATTGGCGACATCACCGGGAAGCGCGATTGCCGTTCCACCTGCCGCTCGGATTTGCTCTACCAACGC
>CAYTPS010000254.1:0-7535 GCA_964439245.1 uncultured Pirellulaceae bacterium
GCTACTCACAGTGATCGGAGCAATATCTTCAACGTGCGACGGCGTAGGGTACGACCCCCAGTCTCAAGACGCGATCTAAGGCAGGTCTCTCGCTTGTCTTGATGCAAAACATTACTACTTGAGTAACGATGACACAAATCCAGTGGTTTCCCGGTCACATGCACAAGGCGCGTGTGCAGATTCAGGAAGCTCAGCCAAAAATCGACCTGTTCATCGAACTGCTAGACGCACGCATTCCCTACAGCAGCGAGAACCCTATGCTGGCCGAGCTGCGTGGAGAGAAGCCATGTTTGAAACTGCTGTCCAAAAGCGATCTGGCCGACGTCAGTCTTCTAAAGCGCTGGCAACAATACTTAGATCAACAGCAAAACACGCGCGCTAAGGCAGTCACGACCACCAACCCTTCCTCGATTCGTAGGGTTAAGGACTACTGCCACCAGATGCTTCCCCAGCGCGCTGATTCCGGCAGGCCAATCATCGCCATGATTGTTGGAATTCCTAACGTGGGAAAATCGACATTGATCAATATTTTGGCGGGACGCACGATCGCTAAAACGGGTAACGAGCCAGCCGTCACCAAAGGGCAACAGCGCATCAACATTGGGGACGGAGTGAGCCTGATGGATACGCCGGGTGTGTTGTGGCCCAACGTAGAAAATCCCAACAGCGGCATGCGGCTAGCCGCCACCGGGGCGATTAAAGACACAGCGATGGATTACGCCGAGGTGGGCTTCTTTCTTGGTAAGTACTTGCTGGCCACATTTCCTGATCGGCTAATGGAACGCTACGGGCTTGCAGAACAACCAGCCGACATCATCGAGCTGATGGATCAAATCGGAAAGAAACGCGGCTGTCTCGGTCGAGGCGGCGTCGTCGATTGGGACAAAACCTCGCGCATACTTTTGACAGAGTTTCGCTCGGGCAAACTGGGGCTGATTACACTGGAAACTCCTGAGATGATGGAGCAAGAGCGTTTGGAAACGTCTACCGCAGTCGCCGAAAGAGCGGCCGCCAAAGCGGAAAGCAACACCAAACGCAAGAAAGAATTTAAAAAACGCAAAGCGCGCGAAAAACAGTCCGCATGCGACCCGCGTTCAAAAAAGAAACGTAAACGCAAACGGAGATGAGGCGACTGACGCACCTGAGATGGGGGTCCCCATGTCGTTTTCAAAATAGTCTAGGATGTAGTCTGCCAAGTGAACCGTTGGATACATCGTCACTCGTGGATGTCCCAGCAGTATTCATCGCGGATCCCGAAAAACAACGATAGTCGATGGAGGAGAACACCCCAGATGAGTTGCGTTTTGCCAGACCATTTCTCAGCAAGCCGTCCAAGGCAGTTTCCGCCACTCGTTTCGAGAAACGCAACTCGACTCTCAGCGTTGGTCACTTCAGCTCTACTTGTTGCGGTGGTTTTATGCCAAACGGCTGACGCTCAACTGGGCGTGCTCAACCGCGGCAATCGACGAAGTCGAATCAACAGAGACACAACCGTATTCACCGGGCTGACACGCCAACTGTTGCGGCCACTGCGACTAGCCGAAGCGGCAATAGAAGAGGAAAACTTCGAACAGGCTTGTCTGCTGATCGGAGAGATCCTCGACGATGACGAACTCAAGGATTGCCTTGTTCCCGACGAACAAGATTGGGGCTACGCAATTAGCCTTCGGCAAAAGGCGTTGAAGCTGTTGGGGACTTTGGATGAGGACCAGCGCTCTGCCTATCGCGACAAATATGCTACTCGTTCCAATGCGCTGTTGAAAAAAGCGATTGAAGATCGTGACTATGCGGCAATAGAGTTTGTTTCCGAAAGGTATTTGTACACCGACGCCGGATTGGAGGCGACGATGTTGCTTGGCCACCACTGGCTCAACCAAGGGCGACCTGAAACGTCTGCCAATGCGTTTGGCAAGCTGCTCAAAATTCCGCGCGGGCAACAGCTTTACGATCCAGAGCTTACCCTTCTTTCGGCAATTTCCAACGCACTTTCCAATCAAGAGGAAACTGCGGTCTCCCACTTAGAGCGTCTTAAGGAAATGGATGTAGCGAAACTCGCATTCTTTCAACGCGATGTTTCAATTTACACAGAAACCCAACAACCGCTTGAGTGGCTGAAGTCGTTGATCGGAGATTTGCCGCTAAAATCTAAGGCCACGGTTCGACAATGGCTGATGTGGCAGGGAAATCCGCAACGCAATTCAGAAACGACACCGGGATTCCCACTCTACAGTCCGCGTTGGTCAAGTAAAACGCTGGGGCAGTACGAATCGTCCGTCGAACTTGAAAACTGGATGGACATGATGGTGAAGAACCGGGTAGCACCGGTTCCAAAGATGAACCTTCTGACAGTCGGAAACACCATTGTCGTTCGAACGGCAGAAACGATGTTGGGAATCGATGCAGCCACCGGCAAACGCCGCTGGAGGTTCCCTGGAGTGGAAGCCAAATTGACCGGAAGCTATTTAGATCCGAAAAGGTTGTCGCGTACTTCGCCGCAGAGTATAGAAGCAGGCCCACAAGGAACGCGTCATCAGGCAGGGCGGGCGAAATACTACGAACGTGTTCTCCAAGACACCATTTTCAGCCAGATTGCCAGTGACGGCAAACTGGTGTTCTGTATCCCAAATCCGGGAATCGCAACTACAGGCGACAACTGGCAAAAGCACCAGCATAATCGCTTTGAAGCACCGACAGACCTACGCGAGTTCAATGAACTGTGCGGGATCAACGTAGCGGCCGAAGGGGCGCTGGTCTGGCAGGTCGGCGGCGTCTCTGGCGGTGACGAGAGTAAGCTGGCCCGCACATTTTTCTTGGGTTCCCCGTTGCCGTTGGATGGCAGCCTATTTTGCATCTGTGTCCAAGACCAGCTAATCAAGCTGGTCGTGCTAGATTCACGCAACGGCAGCCTACAATGGGAAAAGGAACTGGCAACGACAGAAGACACAGTTGATTTCAAAAAAAATGTTGTGCGCCGCCTCGCAGGTGCGACTCCGTCGGCATGCGATGGAATCGTTGTTTGCCCGACTGGCCTAAGCGCGATTGTAGCGGTAGATATCGGCACTCGTTCGCTAAAATGGGGTTTTCAATTTTCCAAGCCCAACCGCATCAACACTAGAATCACCCATGAGAACGGGAAGCCCTGGGAAGCATACGAGAACGTTTGGCGCGACACATCGCTGAAGATTGCTGATGGCTCGGTCGTGTATACTCCGGCCAATTCCAGAGAGTTGTGCTGTATTGATCTAAGGACGGGACGCTCTCGCTGGAACACTAGCAGCAAAAAGCCAGACACGCTTAAGCGTGACGGCGCGATGTACGTTGCCGCGGTGAGGAACAGCGAGATCATTTTGGTTTCACCCGGCGAGCTACGAGGAGCCGATATTGCTACAGGTCAAATTGCCTGGAAGATCCCGTTCGACGAACACGGAATTGTCAGCGGGCACGGATACGCTCACGGCAACCATTACTATTTGCCAACCACCTCGAAAAAGTTGGTGCAGTTTGACTTGAGCGAAGGCAAGAAAACCGTCAGCAAGGTTGTAAATACCGATTGTGTTTTAGGGAATCTTTACCCTTGGAACGCTGACATTATTTCTGTCGGACTGGACCACATCGCCGCCTACCCCTGCGACTTTACCAGCCGACAGTTCGTTTCAATTACCGACACCGACCAACAGGCATTGGATTCAATCCGTTGGAAACCACATACGCGGCTTGCAATCAAAGCTCAGCTAGAAATGCAGCGGGGGAATTATTCCGATGCAGCACAACTGATCAGTGAAGCGTACGATCTGTTTCCTAATTCGTCATACGCCGGGGTACTGGTTGAGGTGCTGACGGAGATGATTGCGATTGACTTCAAGCAAGCGGAAGCCATTTTCCAACGATACAAGGATCTCTTTAAGGAACGCGACCTGCAACGACTTTTGCAGGGCAAGGTGAACGGCCTTATAAAGACACTACGCTACGAGGAAGCGTTTGAGACTCTGTTAGAGATTGCCAGTGAAATCAAATTTTCAGATCAGAATTCGTTCAAGCCGGGAGCTGAAATTGACGGAAACGAACTGGTCGAACTAAATGCAGCCGACATCGACCTTTCCCCTCCAACATCAGACTCTAGTCGAAACGGCGTCGTGGAGATTTCACGAACTTCTTGGTTGCGATGGCAATTATCCCTGTTAGCAAGCCGCGTGATCGCCAAATCAAAACTTACCCCTGAGAACCAATTAACGAAGACCGACCTGACGGTTGTGATTGCCGAACACCTTGCATCTTTCGAGCAAGAGAACGTCGATTACTTCTTCCAAAGACTTCAGCTATTTCCGCGAGAACTGATCGCTCCTGCTTTGATTGTCAAAACAGGCCAGCGTTTACTGGAATCGAAACGACGCATTGAGGCCAAGAACCTTTTATTGAATACGTGGTCGGATCAAGATGCCGATCCTGAGGTCATCGCGCATCGATTAGAATTACTGAGCCAAATTGCCATCGACCAACAGGATCTTTTAGCAGCAAAGTCATTCGTCAACCGACTCGGCAAACTTAGCCCCAAGGCCAATACGGTGGCTGTTAAAAGACTCCGTCAAAAGACTGAATCTCTGGAAACCTCGATCCAAGACAACATCTACGACGAGCAACTCTATCTGAAATTAGCTCGGAACAAATCTCATCTGCGTGGACCTCGGCACCAGACTGGCCGAGTCAATTGGAAAACTAGAGTGGCTCAAATCGGCAAGGCCGAGCACGTCCCTTTCGGAGAAGGCCGACACAATTGCGTTATTGTGGAAACAGATGTTCAAGAGCTCCGCAAACTTGTTTTTCGCTACGAGGCCACACGTGGAGAACTCCAAGTTCACGATTCACTTGGTCGTCTAGCACGCTCGGTGTACTTGCGTCCCAACGGAGAGTTGGATTCGGTCGCATCGGGAACAATGGGGAAAACGGGAAAAATCTTCCTGAAGAACTCGGTGATGCTGTTCTGTTTCGGCAGAGAGATATTTGCTTTGGACTGGATAAGCATGGTACGCGGAAAAGCTCCAGTCATGTGGTCAATTCGTTTAGAGCAGGGGACATCGACTAGGAATGTGTTCGGTGGGCCACGTGCCAACGGCGTCTGTTTTCTTGATGGGTCTGAGTTGAAGTGCGTAGATTTATTCACAGGCCAGACACGATGGGTACGCAACCGGGTGCCAAGTTCCTCGGTGGTCAGGGAAGGCGGTGACCGAATCACTGTCTGGAATGACAGTGACCAACTCTACGAGACGTTTGATAAACTCTCGGGGCGCAGGATTGCAGGCAACAAGATCGACAAGTTGATTAATTCGACTTCGACAGGCCATAACCAATTCCACCTGTTCCAAATCCTAACAGGAGGAAAGCCCAACGATGAATCATCCGAGGGACAAACCAAGACTCCCGACGACCCTTTCTTCGATGAACCGTCTGCCCGAGTAGCGTATACTCAATTGAAATTACAGATGTTTGATTTTGAGGTTGGTGAAGTCGCCTGGGAGCGTACGTTCCCACTTCCAACCGTGTTTCAGAAGGTAGACGAAACTAGCATCGCGGTACTAGGTGGAGACGGAACTTTATCACTGCTAGATCTCCCCACGGGCAAGGTCCAATTTGAACAAAAAATTGACGGGCTTGAAGATTTCGCCTTCTTGCGCCTTTCGGTGATACCAATGGCCCAAGGCTATATCTGCATCGCTAGTAGGTCAGACGGCAGTTCCAAAGTCAAACTCGACGAGGATACTAACGTCAAATTCTCCCGTCTAAAGAGTCGTGACTGGTTGGGCTCGGGTTACATTTTTGCAGTTGACCGCGAGACGGGTGAAGCTCTCTGGAGCAAACCAGTGCAGGTCGACTCCTTCGAATTAGTTAACGGAACTCCCTACGACAGTCCCTTGCTCATGTTGATCCGACGCGCAGAATACAGCTCAACAGACGGCGGAGTAAACAAATCGAAAAATAGCAAGCAGAGGATTCAGGTGGCGATGCTAGACGTGGCGACCGGTCAACTGAGAGCCAATCATCTGATCAAGGAAACCACCGTAGGAAGGGAACCGCGTTTACAAATCATCTGCCGCCCCGGCAAGGAATACCAAGACACGCCTGAAGCTCCCGCCAACCAAAAGGACGACGATCCGAGTCACACCGACAGTCAACGGCTTGAACTCTTGATTTCAAGCAAACGCTACCGGGTACAGTTAGCCGATTCGACAGAAGAGACCGACAGCAAGGCTCCAGCTATTCTCACCAACGACTCCAGCACAGTAAAGATCGATGATCGGACGAACAAGGTCGCCGAGAATAAGGACTCAGATCTGGTAGTTGATCTTGAGCCAGTCGCACAAAAAGCAAAAGAGGCTTACCAAGCAATGTTGGAACTCGGTAAGGTTGAGGCGGAGCTGTTCGAAAAACAACGCAAGCAAGAACAGCGCCAGCGTTAGACTCGTATCTATCGGAATCAGTCCCGTCAATTGATTCTTTAGGGGTAAATCGGTGATAGTAACAACAAGCTTTCACCGTTAGAATCTAACTGGCGGACAGATTTCGGTGAGCCTCAGCTTTGCTTGTTACTATGCCAATATTGGCCTGCCCTGCCCCATAACCAAAATTTTGAAAAGTGAGACTTAAGCGATGGATGTAAATGAGTACTTTGACGGTAAAGTAAAATCGATTTCTCTTCAAACTGCTACACTTCCAGCCACAGTCGGTGTGATGGACGTTGGCGAGTACGAGTTTTCAACCAGCAAGAAGGAAGTCATCACCGTCGTTAGCGGACAGTTAAACGTGCAACTGCCGGGAGAAACAGAATTTAGTCCATACAACTCGGGTGACGAATTCACGGTCGCAGCAAATGAGAAGTTTCAACTTAAAGTCAACGTGCAGACCGCCTATTTTTGCACCTACGAGTAAATCAGCCACCTGTAGCCTCTTACTATCAACTCCACTATCCCCACGATTGAACCATGAAACGTAGAACCTTTCTTCAGACTTCTGCCGCATTCAGCGCTGCCGCTCTAACTGCTCAACTGGCTCGTCCACTCCATGCGATGCCGCAGCAGTCGGAGTATATTGATACGATCGGACTTCAGGTATGGACCATTCGCAACCAGCTGAAAGAAGATTCCAAGAAGGCGCTGAAAGCCGTCGCCGATGCGGGCTACAAGCAGGTCGAGTTAGGAAACGTTCTTGAGACCCCTGAGTATGCCGCCCAAGCCAGAGAGCTTGGGTTGGACGTGACGTCATCCTTCATGTCTTGGGAGGCCGTTTGCAAGTCGGGCAATAGTGGCGTTCCTACGACCGACCAGGTCATTGAAGCGGCCAAAAAAATGGAACTTCAACATTTGGTTTTCGGGTACATTGGCAAAGGTTTCCGCGAGACACCCGAACAGATCAAGAAGATCGCACAAAGCAGCAATGAACTTGGCAAGAAAGCGGCTGACGCAGGAATGCAATTGTGCTACCACAACCACGCGTTTGAATTTGAAAAAATCGATGGCGATACAACTGCCTACGACGTGCTGATT
>CAYTPS010000255.1:0-2259 GCA_964439245.1 uncultured Pirellulaceae bacterium
TCTCTGAGGAATCTGGTCAAAGATCATTTTCGCCAAAAGACCATCGAAGCGGTGGTGTCTCCCAACTCTTTGTCGCAGTTCGAGGATGAGGGGTATTCGATCGAGCCGGCATTTTCTGAACGCTGGCGGAAACGAATCTTGGCTTACTCTTGGGAAGCCCTGAAAAACTACGAGCAGCAAAAGGGAAATCACTACCACTCGGTGCTGCATTTAAGGGCTAAACACCCAGATGTTTCATCCGAGGAACTAGCCACATTGTTCGAGTCAAAGACGAATAAAAAGGTGACTGCTGAGTGGATTCGGCAAAACCTGACTCGGTCGCGAAGGAAGTTCGGTGAGTTTGTTGTCAGAGAGGTTGCCAGCACCATCCAATCGGATGAGAAATCCGCCGTCACAGAAGAATTGGTAGAGCTGGGGTTACTGAAGTACGTTGAAGATTATCAGTAGGCCCCCGAAGCATCAGGATGCCGGCACCGTTGCCCCGCAAACTCCCCCCCAATTATCCAGACGAAAATATCGTTAAAGAAACTTTTTGGCTTCACCGATCAAGATCGTGGAGACGTTCGCTCACCCGTCTCGATGACCTTCGCGATTTTGGATAGAACTTTGCCGAAGCGATGCCAAAATATGTTCCTTCTGGCGATGTTTGCCATCGTCGTTGCTTTCGCCCAAACTGCGACCGCTCAGTTCAGCTACCATTTGAGCGATCAATTGCTGAGCAGCCAGTTGGAATCGCCTGCCAGCGACTTGGATTGGAGTGAGCGACTTTCTTCGACGGAGGGCAACTTTGCAGTCTTCATGGGGACTGATGGCTCCAAGCAACCTCAAGACTTCGGAGCCAACGCGAATCTTGGCCTTAACGCTGCGGCGTCCTATGCCACATCGTTGCATCGCGGTTTTGGAATCGGTTATCAAATAGGTACGCGCGTTGCATTTAACGCAAACGCCGTACAGGTTTTTGAACTTTTGGGGGAGTCTAAGGATCGCGTTCAGGTTTTTTCAACGTTGGGGATTTTTCAACGTATGCCAAACGGATTCGCTTGGGGAGCCTCATATGACTTTCTCAGTCAGGAGTCATTCGACCAGTTTCGCCTAGGGCAGTGGCGGGTACGAGCAACCTTCGATGTTGGAGCTCGAACTGAGGTCGGAGCGACGCTCAACTTGGCCGCCGGCAATGCTACTGGTCAATTCAATGACGTGCCAGTTGAACTCGAACCGGTGGAACAAATCCAGATTTTTGTCCGAAGCCATTGGCAAACAGGAGCCATTACAACATTTTGGTTTGGGGTCGCTGATGAACACAGTGAGGAAAACATTGTTACCGGCACCCTTCCGCCGAAAAACAATCAAGCCGTCTTTGGCGCTGATCTTTTTGCACCATTAAACAACTGGTTGGCGATCTATGGCGAAACCAACCTCGTGTTACCAGTCGATACAGGAGCGGTAGACGCGTTTGTGGGAATTGAATTCGCGCCGCGCGGTATCCGCCGACATCGCAGTCGGACCAATCGGTTCCGCGAGTACTTGCCCGTCGCTTCGAGTACGTCGTTCACGACCAACCTAACGCGTCGCTAGTGTTGAAAAAAGTAGTCCCGCGAGACTAGGGGTTAGTTTCGAACAACAACTTTCATGACCGGTCAGCATTGACTTTGTAGGTCGTCTCAGTGTCATCCGAACAAACGTGAGTCAAGTACTCGTTCACCTCCGATATCATTTCGACATCAACGGAGTGATCGACAACCAGTCTCCCGGCATCAACCTCTCCCAATCGCTGATTAAACTTTCGCACAGCAGCACCAAAGATAGATTTGGCTGCCCCGTGTTGCGACGTGAGGGCTTGACCGGCACTGACCAGATAGCTCCATTCGAGTGTTGCTGAATTATGTGGATTCATCGATAACGTTTGCTTTAAGGCGGCCGACAAATCATCAAGGCTATCAAACGCAAACATTCGAGATGCTTCCGATTTTGAAGCAATTTCACAGTTGAAATCGGAAATTGCCATGGTCTGCTTGTCGATCTCGGCGAACCGTTGATGAACCGCGACATCTCCAGCTGTTCGGAAATGTTGATCAGCGTTGACAAGCCGAAGTCCCAAAAAGTACTTCTTTCCCACACCGAGCAATTGCTCGGGGCTCAATAGCTGATTGGGGAAAAATTCGCGAAAGAACATGTGCCGCGAGGCCATCGCTGCGGTAAATGCCAACGAATTGCTCTTGCTGATTTCGAGGCGAACCTTCAACTCGCGGTCGGTCATGT
>CAYTPS010000255.1:2269-4956 GCA_964439245.1 uncultured Pirellulaceae bacterium
CACAGATCGATAGCGATCCAGATCTTAATTTTGGCAACGGCTGATCAGCCTGCAAACCCAAAGCCACCTCAACCCGGTTCGCTGTCTCGCCGTCTCGAACCAACAGCTCGGTTGGTTGTTCAAGTTGAGCACAATTGATGGCGTAGTCACCGGCGACCAGTAGAGTTCCGATATCTACTTGCTGTTTGGGCTGCAACCGGTTCTGCGCGATTACGTGGGGGGCGTGAAACGGTCCGCCAATGCAATAGACCTTGTGGTCTAGATCTCGGATTTCCGGGTGCACGCTGAACACCAACTCAACCGACATTGAAAAATCCACTTCAAACTGAAGGTCGCAGACTTCGCAATTTGCATGAGTTTCGATTTTTGCCAAAAGATCGACACGACGCGAGGCTACACGGCACACCGGGCAAATGATTTCCCAGCCAATCGAAAGCAAGCCTTGGTGAGTTGCCTCAAAGCAGATTTCCAGTACCTGCTGTTGCTCACAGTCCATTTGGTCGGCGAGCTCATTTGGACGTAGTCGCGCGGCAATCGGATCGGCAGCTTCGGCGATTATCGCCGATAGTTTTGCAAGGGCATCCTGATTTCGAATCGTCCCTCGCATGAGGTCGATGCGCTCCTCGAGAGTTGCACGTTGTCGAGGGGAGAGTTTGACCGACTTGCCGAAGGGGCAGCCGCATTTCCATGCCTCACTAGACGGCTCGGCCAGTTGTTCGATTCGCTTGTAAATCTTCGTTAAAGCCGGCTTTGTTAGCATTAAGAATTGAAACGGTGTGAACAACTTTCCCATCAGGCCGCGCGGCCTTACCTTGAATCTGTGAACCAGTCGCGTGCGTTTGCCGGCCAAAGGAAACAGCTCGACTGTGCTAGTTACCCACTCGAACGGTCCTTTCTCGAACTCGCGCAGTACACTCAGTTCCCGATTCATAATCCATTGAAACGGGTGTTCCTTCCAACGAACTCTCATTCCGTTAAAGTTTGCTGTTGCAAACGTTTCGCGCGCCGCAAGTTTTCCCGCGTAAGAAAATTCCGGCGACGGCAACCCCAAAGCGCGGTTGACCCTATTGGTGTCGCCGACCAATGGCCAAAGTCTCTCCGGTTCGGCATCCAGCTCCCACTCAAAATAGTAATGATTGCAATCGCCACTGGTGTAGTCGGTTGGAATGGTGGGGTAAGGACGTAGGCTGATTGGCTTTCCCGCCAGCAAGCAATCAATGTCGGCCAACATCTCTGAAGCTTGCTGATAGCGCTCGTGAGGCTGCTTTTGAAGTGCCTTGGCGACGACATTGCTGACCGCTTCGCCGACGTCATGTCGGATCGAAGACAACGGTCGAGGTCGCTCCACACGGTGCATTTCGGCCAGCACTACCGAATCTTTGTGGTCAAAGGGCGGCGTTCCAGCCAGCATGTGGTACAGGGTGGCTCCCGCCGAGTACACGTCCGCCCGCATGTCGACAGACCGGCTTTCGAGTTGCTGCTCGGGAGCCATATACAGTGGGGTCCCAAGGGGCGATTTTTGCCGCGTCATCGCCAAGGATTCAGATTGATCAAGGTGCCGGGCAAGTCCGAAATCTGTCAACTTCGCCTGAATAAAGTTGCCTTCTATTCCCGAGCCAAAATCGGCAATTACGTTACCAGGTTTGACGTCGCGATGAATGACACCCTGCTCGTGCATTGCCGAAAGTGCGCACAAGGTATCACGTATCACCGACAGGGCAAGTTTGACCTCCATTGCCCCAGATTTTTCAATGATTCGACTAAGGCTAGTACCATCTACAAATTCGCTGGCAATGAACGATACGCCATGTGATTGACCAAACTCGTACAACTTCGGAACGAAACGATTATCGATTGCCGCCAGCAACCGCGCTTCCTTCTCAAACCGCTTCCTTGCCGACCTAAACGCCATAATTTCCGGACGCAATAGTTTAACGGCGACATGCAGCAATTGTCCTGGCTTCGCATTTTTTGCGGTTAAAGCCCGGTAAACAACTCCCACGCCCCCTTCGCCGACTTTTTCTACCAACTGATAGTCACCAAGTTTGGTTGGAAGCTCGCTGACGGCAATGTCCGCAATTTGCTCCATGCTCAGAACGGCTTCTGACTTACATCGCACGGTCTCATCGGGAAGTGATGGTGCGTTTGGTGTTTTCGGTCGGCGTCTTTGCGACGCAGTGACATCCGACCCGGTGACTTTTGTTGGCTGGTCCGAAGAGTTTTTGCTTTGGTCTTTGGAAGGCATCGCTGTAGAAAAGTTGGGTGAGCCAAAAGCCAAATATACGCAATGCCCGCAGTGTAGCACAAAGCGAGAGAAATCAAAACGAATTCGCGTATGTGTTTACGCAGTCAAAACAATTGAAACAGTATGGTCTTCCCGACGCGCTAACAATAGGCAATGCCTAGCGGCAGTTCAATAAACGGACGTACAAGGTCTCTTAAACGCCGCTTAGGATTGCGATAAACGCTGGGATATCCGAAAAATCAACGACGCCACTTTCATCACAATCCGCTTCGGCTTGGAAGTTGCCTGACTGAAGGACCGCAATGAATGCTGGGATATCCGAAAAGTTGACGAAGCCATCCAAGTTGACATCGCCAAGTAAAACTGAGGAAATCGTAAATGACAGATTGTTGTTTGCTGCGATGAATGCTCCATCACTGGCGCGAAACGATTGGTTTGAATC
>CAYTPS010000255.1:4966-7531 GCA_964439245.1 uncultured Pirellulaceae bacterium
AAGTGAGATCGTGTAGCTGCCATCAGCCAATCCTGTTGTATCTAAATTCAATGTCAACCAAAGCTCGCGGTTCGCGCCGGTCATGACCGGTTGGCCTGAAGTAAAGAACTGATTGATCACAAACTGGGAATTGGTGTCCCCGGGACCTATTGTTGACTCAAATAGGTTTCCGGCGCCAAAGTAACCGGGCGTGCCAGCGCCGTCACTGCTAATGATTCCTGCTGGGGCAGCAACAACACCTCCACTGATCGTAAATTCCGCAAAGATGGCTCCCAAGTCATCATTGGATCCAACGTCCTGTCCAATGAAGAAGTCGATCGATTTATTGGGGCCCGCAGCACCCAAGTTGATGCTAGTGCTTCCACTGCTATCGAGGGATATCGAAATTTGCGCGGGAGCAGCCGTCGAAAACCCAATCAAAAGAGCACACGTACAAAGGAATAAGAGAACGCTTTGGCGATGGTTGTTAAACATGTTTGAGGTTCTTGAAATTGACTAATTCAGATTTTCGTAAGAGAGAAGCGAAAGGGCTTTCTGCAAACAAACGATCGCGCCGCTTGTTTAAAGTGTCCCTTTGAGTGGAACGATCGTTGCTAAACAGGGATCTGTCAACCCATGAGGTAGGCGAGACAGAAAAACGCGTTTCGGCTGATGGCTCAGGCGTCGCTGTGAACCAATACCGGCGGAGAAATTGTTCACGTCTGACGAATGCTGAAAATTGACTTGTGGTTTGCGCCGAGGGCCTCGTGTCGATCTGAGCAAAGTGACGAATCCTCAGCCGTGAACGAGTCTCAGCGGTGGGCGGTAAAGCCGAAGTGCTGGCCGTCACAAGTTGGGCTCCCTGTTCTTGGAGGAGACCAATTTTCGATTCGGTTTTGAACACGATTTCTGTCGGCGGCTCAGGCAGAGTTGCATTTTCGGCATCTGAAGCCATCGAAGATTGGGAATCAGAATCTGCGGTCGCCGCTTCTGGAATTACCGAAGGCACATCGGCATCAGGCTCAGCCAATGTTGGCTCCGTCTCCTGCGGTGTGAAAATGACCGGTAGCGTCGTCACGCTTTGAGGTGCCGCAGGAGCCGAGAGCATTAGAAGCCCAGATGCTAGGCCCTGGTTTAATTTGGCGTCTAACAGATCAAAAGAGTTCACGCGCCCGCTACGGTCGATATCGTAGGAGTTGTTGATGTCGTCGCGGCTGGTACCTTGATTGAGTTTAATGTCTAGCAGATCGAACGAGTCGGTACTTACGGGTTGGCCAGCAGCAGTTGTACCGGCTACATCTCCAACCTGATTGCCAAAGTAGAACACGTCATCTTTGGTTAATCCCGTATTGCTACCTGCCTTGACCGTCACCTGTAGCCACTGGTTCTTGATCACAAAATCGGGCCACGCCAAAGTGAAGCGTTGAACTCCTGTCACGCTATCGCGAACGCCGTTGACAATCGTGGGCAGCGGAATCGTGCTCGAGCCATCGAGCACTGTCCAACTAGAAGGATCGTCGGTATTGCCAACCCTAAATTCAAAATCGGACGCCGATAGTGTCGCTTCGGTGAAGTTGGCCAGTTCCACAACGACTCGGTTCAAGCCCCGCGTGTAGCTGGTGAAGTTTGCCCTTGAAGTACTCGTGCCGGGCAAAAACTGATAGGCCACCTTATTAGTATCAATGGCGTTGGGCCCGTAAGCTGCAGTCGCGCCGCCATATGCGATGCCACGCGTTACAACTGATGATTCGATTTCAAACGTGCCGGAGACAATTCCGGACCATTCACCACCAGAAAGAACTCGCATCGAAACGGTTGTGGGCGCGTTAATTGTGACTGGACTGCTGCTGGAAAGAGCAGACCCGGATACAGCACCACCGGCGTTGCGTGGATCAGTACCGTCCAATGTGTAATAAAGCGTCGAACCAGATTGGTTGTTGATCAAAGCGACACTTGTTCCCGCCGGTACGAAACCGGGAGCCGTTGCAAACTCGGGCGCAGTCAGATTCGAGGCAAGGTTGGCCGCTTGCAATTGATTGATGAACACGTTGGTGCGTTGCGGCAGGTAACTGTTGATCACCGAATCGAATTCGTTTTGCCATTGGTTGTCGACGGTAAGTGGCACGTTCGGGTGAACATCGCCCCACCGAGCAGACTCGGCCACCAAGGCTGACTTGACCTGGTCACCTAAAGCTTGATAGCGCTCAATCGAGGCCTCGGGCGTAAGAACGCCACCATTTTGCAAGTGCAGCAGTGCTCGATCCTTGAACAACTGGCGGAAGTCTGCGTTGACCCGCAATCGATCATAGAGTTCGGCAGACGAATTTGCGTCATCAACTCCTGTGCGGTCGTGGTTCAATTGGTTCATCGAAATTTCAGCATCCCACACGTAGAACCTGAACTTGCCATCGGTGGCTCGATTACTGGCCGCGACCCAGTTGTTGTGCGGCCAATCGTCGACCCCGGCATAAAAATTCACTAGCATGTAGTCAACCAGATTCTGCACGTCCAGCTTTTGCTTGACGGCTTCGGAGCCGGCCGTGGTGGTCAAATCAGTCGTGCGCACCAAATTGATCAGCTCATTCC
>CAYTPS010000256.1:0-4988 GCA_964439245.1 uncultured Pirellulaceae bacterium
TGGATAAAATCACTGCCACTGTTCCCACAATGGCTCCCACCTGAAGCGGTTTGAGAATCATCAACAGCAGCCACAACCATATCGACCAATTCGCTTTTCCGATCCGTGGACCGGGCAAAGTATTGAGCGATTCCATCGTCGTGCGACCGGTAAGGATGGCTTGTTTGCCGAACTCCAATTGCACCGCCACTTTCACAAAGCAACTGACCAAGATCACCCAGAGCGCAACAAAACCAGCGGTGGCGCCCAAATGTGTCGTCGCAATCAGTTCGCCGGACCCGACGATGGAGGCCGACAGAATGAATCCCGGGCCCAGATGTTTCAGAGTTCCCCACCACGTGGTTGGAGGTGCAAGCCGTGCGTCAGCTGACTGCTGGTAGGGATCTATCCTTGTCATTTTGACTTTCGAGAATGTAGCGTGGCGGCGATGAACACAGTGGTTCTTCAAAGCTTAGTTCTGGGGTTGGCCGTTTGGACGACTGCAGAGGTTTTACAATTCAAAACCTGAGCTAGAAGACAAACAAACAACTTGAGGGATCGCAAAACTTCGGTGTGACGAACCGTTAAGCTGTCAATATAACCTACATGCCATCGAAGTCATACGATGTTGTTGATCTGTTCGACCAAGGCGTCGTTCTGTGGAAACTTGTTTCCCGACGATTGTTTTGAATAGACAACCTCTTCGTCGACCAAAACATCAAAGACGCCGCCGCTACCTGAAACTAACTCTACATCAACATCAAAATTCGCCTTAAGCTCTGCCGCCAAACTGGTGGCCTGAGGAAGGTAGAATCACTCGTTACAGTATTTGATTTGAATCTTCATTGCTCGATCCTACTTTTAGATTTCAAAATTATCCTAAATTCTTGGTTCACAAATCAAACCCGACGCGTAAGCGAGGTCGCTACATTTATTGTCGCCTCGCTTACGCGTCGGGTTAGAATCTCTAGAATCAAACTGGCACACCAATAAATTCATGACCTCGACGCTTGAGCGCGGGGCAATCCCCAAAACGTCTTCACTCACGCATCGGGCTGTCAGTTTTTTGACAACTGGTTTCCAAGCAAAACGTCGCTTCGTCTAGTTTAAGCTGAAGTCCGGTGGGAAATTTGGCCGGGTCGCGGCCCCTTCATATTCAGCTCTCTTCTTTAGCCCGCGCATGGCTTTAAGTATCAATTTGGCTCTTTGACACACCAAATTAGTGTCCAGCATTTCCTGAAGCTCCAACGGAGTAGCGCCACTGGAATAAGCGATCAGATCGATTAGCTGACCGGTCCCCACGTTACTGTCCAATAGACTTTCAAGCGACTCTTTGTCCAAGTGTGAGTTATTGGGAAGAATCTCTAGGAACCTCTTCACAATCTGCTGTCGCAGCTCTTCAGCCATAAGTTCGTCTTCGACCTCGTCTTTGACCAACTCAACCCGCGCTTTACGAAAGGGAAGCTCGAAATTAATTTCCTCTAGGATTCTCGCCCGATGTACGCCAGCCAACAACAGGTTGTAGCATCCGTTCTCTAATTTGGCGTGGGTCAGAATTTTGCCGACACATACCGTTTCGAAGATTGCTGGGCGATCGAGCGAAGCGGCTAGCTGTTCCGGTTTGAGCATCACCATGGTGATCAAACCGTCATGCTCTAAAGCTTCCTCGGTCATCATCCGATAGCGCGGCTCAAACACGTTGAGCGCTTGAATGACGCCGGGGAACAAAACAAGATTGGGCAAAGGAAACAACCGAGCAATTCCATTGAAATCACTCGGCATTTCTATTCTACGTTCAGTCATCATTGACCTGATTTTTTAAGATTGTCGGCGCGTCTCATTGAGCACCGAAGTTGAATCTTTAAATTTACTACTCGTCAAACTGCATAAAGATCTGCAAGACGTACCAGAACAACAATGCCACAGATGCAAACAGGGATAGAGCCGCCGCTACATGCTGGTTCGTATTGTACTGGTGCAACACATTGGATGTGCTGTACAGAATCGAGCCACTGGCCAACAGCACCATCGCAACGGAGAACCACAGGCCAAGGTTGAAGCCGAACATGATCCCCGCAAAAATCAGTGCCAATGCAACCAATCCACCGACGCAAAGCGCTGATCGAAGGAATGAAAAATCGTACTTCGTCAGAAAAACGATCAACGTCAATCCGATGAAAACAAACGCCGTCACAATCCCCGCTGAGGCAATGGCGCCGGGGGCAAAGTGATTGGCGATGTACAACAAGGGTACAAACAGGAGGGCCTCGGCGACCACATAAGTTCCCAGACCGACGTACTGCATCGAACGCGAGGTGTTGCTGTGAGCCCAGCGGTCAGCGATGAAACTTACGCCCATGAACGCTCCCAGAACGAACATCCAATTCCACCCACTGGTGACCATCGGAACGATTCCCTGAAGTTGGCTGTCGAACGCTGTGATGATGAATGCGTCCAGGGCGACCAATGCAAGAATGGCTCCTAACAGATGCAGATAGGTATTGCGAATAAAGGAAGCGCGTTCGGCCACCTGCGCATGGGCGGCAATGCTTCCGTGAGAGTTCGTGTAGGTTTGCTGATAAGGGTTATCATTCATCAAGTTGGCTTCCTAAAGTAAGTGTTTGGCTTATCTGTACATTATTGCATTTTCTGAGTTTCGTGTAGCGTCAATCTTTTGCCCAGTCGCCGATTCCTTGGGCACATCGCAAAATCCCGAAAAGGCGCAGCCCGAATAGATTCGCTAGTTGACACAGCCCGCTGGCGGCAACACAATTCTGTGCTGGACAGTTAACAAAATGGATTTTCCGGGGTCTTTTTTGCTCTCCCTGCCTATCTCGTGGCATACTTTCCAACCACAGCGAACTGACGACAGAAATTAGTTGTTCACCACCAATCGTTCCCTTTCAATCAGGCTAACTCTCCTATGATTCTATCGGGCAAAGAAATTGAGAAACGCCTTGGTGACGACATACAAATTGATCCGTTCAAACCCGAAAACCTTAACCCCAACAGCTACAATCTTACGCTCCACCACGAGGTGATAACGTATGAGGAAGTGGTGTTGGACATGAAGAAGAGCAACCGGGTACGTGAGTCGGTCATCCCCGACACGGGCCTTACGCTCGAGCCCCACCGGCTTTATCTTGCTCGAACTGTAGAACGAACCGAGACTCACAACTTAGTCCCGATGATTGAGGGCCGCTCCTCGATTGGTCGTTTAGGGTTGTTCGTGCACGTCACCGCCGGTTTCGGTGACGTAGGGTTCGCAGGTTACTGGACGTTAGAGATGTTTGCGGTCCAACCGGTGAAAATTTATCCGGGCGTTTCTATCTGCCAAATCTTCTACCATGAAATCGCTGGCGATTTGGAAGAATACAAAAGCGGCAAGTATCAAAACAACAAGGGCATTCAGCCAAGCTTGCTGTATCGCGAATTGAACGCCGATGGCGCTGAGGCCGAAGAGCCTCAGATGAAGCTCAGGTTTTCAAAGTAAACCAACTGCCCCCAGCATGCAGTTACGGCTTGCATCAAAAGCCACTTAGACCGAACGGACCTTAATGCGTTGCCTCTCCGGCACCAACAGGGTTACGAATGTTCTCCACCATGTCGACGATTTGTTGCGGTGGAGCCGGCGTGATTGCTGACACTGCGTTGGCGACCGCAAAATTCAGAAGCATTCCGAAGAAGCCAATACCTTCTGGAGAAATGCCAAACCAATATTCCTTGTGGTCAGCAACGAACTGAAAATAAACGATGTAGCCCAACGTCAATCCAACCCCCGCAATCATTCCCAAGATCGCTCCTTCTCGATTGATCCGTTTGGAGAATATTCCCATCAGAATTGTGGGAAAAAACGAAGAGGCGGCCAAGCCGAACGCAAACGCCACTGTCTTGGCCACAAATTCTGCTGGCGGATTGATGCCAAAATAAGCCGCAATGGCAAGAAAGCAAAACGACGCGCCGCGCGCCCATTTGACTTCCCACGCGTCGCTCATATTCGGACTGATGATCTTCTTGATCAAATCATGTGAGATAGAGGTCGACAACACAAGCAATAAACCGGCCGCTGTGGACAGCGCGGCGGCAACACACCCGGCCATCACCAACGCAATCACCCACATCGGCAGCCCTGCCATTTCAGGATTGGCCATCACAAGAATATCGCGGTCGTAGTACACCTCATTCGCGTTGTCAGTTAGCTCGTTGGTCACCACCCTCGGAGCGCCATCCTCGCGTGTGCCGGAATACTTGGGCTTACCTTCAAACACACTACCGTTGGAGTGCTGCATCACACCATCGCCGTTTTTATCAACCCACGCAATCAACCCGCGATCCTCCCAATTCTTGAACCAAATTGGCGCCTCCGAATACTGGCAATTGTGGATCTCAGAAATCAGATTGGTCCTAGCAAACGCACCAATCGCCGGAGCGGTCAGATAAACTATCGCGATGAAAAGCAGAGTCCAACAAGCCGAGGCTCGGACTGCCTTAACCGACTTCACGGTAAAGAAACGGACAATCACGTGAGGCAATCCCGCAGTGCCGCACATCAACGCCGCGGTAATGCAAAACATGTCCATCTTCGCAAGGCTACCATCGGTGTATTGGGCAAAACCCAATTCAGTGTTGAGCGCGTTGAGCTTGGAGAGCAATGGAACCGGATCTGCATCGCCCTTGGTAAAGTCACCGATCAAGCCAAGTTGTGGAATGACGTTCCCGGTCAGTAGCATAGAAATGAAAACTGCCGGAATTGTGTAGGCAAAAACCATCACACAGTACTGAGCCACTTGGGTATAGGTAATCCCCTTCATACCGCCCAAACCTGCGTAGAAGAAAACGATGCTTGCTCCGATAAGCACGCCTAACCAAATCTCAATTTCGAACAACCGCGAGAAAACGATTCCTACGCCGCGCATCTGCCCCATGATATAGGTCATACAGATAAAAACCGCGCATATCACACCAACAGCGCGAGCGACGTTGGAATAAAATCGATCTCCAAGGAAATC
>CAYTPS010000256.1:4998-7521 GCA_964439245.1 uncultured Pirellulaceae bacterium
TGTTGAACTTTCTCAGGTAGGGCACAATCAGCGTGGTAAGCAAAACAAATCCACCGGTCCAGCCCATCAGAAACCGCGAGGCGTCGTAGCCTTTGGCCGCGATGATGCCTGCCATCGAAATAAAGGTCGCCGCCGACATCCAATCTGCCGCCGTTGCCATTCCATTGGCAAATGGAGAGACGCCACCGCTGGCGACGTAGTATTCCTTGGTTGTCGCCGCCCGTGACTTGATCGCAATCCAGATGTACAGCGCGAACGATCCGCCAATGAAAATGAAATTCCAGATATCCTGATTCACGACCGGTCTCCCTCATCAAATCCGTATTCCTTGTCCAATCTGTTCATCATTAATCGATAGAGAAACAGAAGAGCCAAGAAGCTGATGATGGAACCCTGTTGAGCCATCCAAAAACCGAACGGGGCTCCACCAACATTTGGTAACAGGGAGTCAAGCAATTCTCGAAACAGGATGCCGCATCCCAAAGAGACAAACAGCCAGATCGAGAGGACAATGTAGACGACGCGCAGGCTTCTGGCCCAATAGCCACTGGACGACACATGCCCTGAGCCTGAGTCTTCAGTCGATGTGCTCATATTGAAATCGTTAGGAAGTATTGAGATCAAAAAGGAAAAAGAGCAACTCAAACCATTGAATCACTCCTCTGACATTCTGACACAACCGCTACCACAACGGAAGCGCGCAATAGGCTATTGTGGCGGAATTACACCGACGCTCAACAACGCGCTGGAGAGCTATTTCGCATCGGCAAACGTCCCCAACATCTTCATCAGTTGATTTTCTGATTTGGGGGTGATCACGATTCGGTCGCCGTGCTGAAGAGCATAGTCCGTCTCCGGGCGTACCCTCTTCTTGCCAGGGTTGTACTGGCAAGTCATTTGAAGCGGCTTATGATCGCCTTCGACCTTACGCAGAACGACAACATCCATTCCACGGAACTTCTTCGCGGCCCCTGATGCTTCAATGGCAGATTGTACCGTCGTGCCGGCTGTTACGTTGCCTTTGAATTTCTTGCTTCCGCCATATGCCATCTGCATATCAACCAAATACTGAGGCTGCGATCCGGAAGCGATCGGTTCTTGAGCAGAGTCCGCGATTAATCCGCTGGACGAAAATGAACTTGGCAAAGTGGAGCATCCGGTGGCCAAAGTTGCCCCCAAAAGGATCATCGTCGCCATCGCCAATCGACCGAATATGGTGAGGTTCTCGAGTTTTGTTCTGACTTGCGCGACTGGTGAGTTCTGTAATTTGGACATAATTGTCTTGCGTTGTTTATTGCGATTTGATGGAACCCCCTGACCCATCCTTCTTGATCGTACTGCTTTCAGCAAAAGTTCAGCCCAATCCCAAAAATTTTGCTTAATCGTTAAACTTTACCAACCTCGCAACGAGCCCCTTCCGCAACAATCTTTCCATGCTAGCGTGGTGATTCGTTGTTAAACCAGACTTTAGAACACCAAGCAGAACTTTAAAGACGGCTGTTAATGGATCAATGGAAAGACAAAGTCGTGGCGGTCACGGGTGGCTCTAGTGGCCTCGGCGCCGCATTAGCCCGAGAGTTTGCCGAAGCCGGTGCGCGAGTCGTGTGCTTGGCCAGAGGTGAAGAACAGTTGAACGCGACTGTCGACCAGATCAGAAGATCCGGTAGCCTTGATGTGCAGGCGCTTGTCGCAGATGTAACAGACGACCAAAGCGTCTCGGACGCGGTCAGCTCAATTGTCAGTTCGCATGGAAGAATCGATGTCTGGGTCAACAACGTTGGTAAATCGCTTCGAATGGCGCTGGCTGATGCAACTGTCGAAAATTTCGAGGAACTTATGCAGATCAATTTCTATTCTGCGGTGCGTTGCACACGCGCCGTGATCAAAGAACTTGAACGAAACAGTGGATCACTGATCAACATCGGCTCTCTTGCCAGCAAAACGGGGTGGCCTTATGTGTCACCCTACAGTGCATCCAAACATGCACTCGCCGCCTATCACCACCAGCTGCGTTTGGAGGGACCAGGAAGTGTGCATTTTCTGTTGGTCTGCCCGGGGCCAATTCGCCGCTCTGACGGTGGGTCACGATATGCCGATCAAGCAGCTGGCTTACCCGAGGATGCCGCCAAACCCGCTGCCGGCGCGAAGGTGAAGGGAATTGCCCCAAACGAACTGGCGAAACAAATTCGACTTGCATGTGAGAAACGGAAACTTGAATTGGTGACTCCGTGGAAAGCACGTATTGCCTTTGCCCTTTCACAATTGTCTCCATGGCTGGGGGACAAGTTACTGAGACGTTTCAAGTAATCTTCACCTAATTCATCCGAAAGCGGCCCGCTGATCGGCAGTAAAAAACTGGTCAGGATTCCTCAATAACAGCTTGATTGCGGCACTCGAAGATGAGAGACTGAGAACGTTTTCACCAAGGACACGAAACTAACTTCAACTTAACTTCAACTTAATTTCATCTTAACTTCAACTTAACTTCAACTTAACTTCAACTTAACTTCAACTTAACTTCAA
>CAYTPS010000257.1:0-2201 GCA_964439245.1 uncultured Pirellulaceae bacterium
CTCTTCAGAATCTCGGGAATGATCGCCGCGGTCTCGCGATGGCCGATTTCGATCTGATGTTTGCGTTTCCGTGGCCGGGCGAGTCTGGTTTTTTCGAGGCAGTATTCGATGCTGGCGCGGCGTCCGGGGCGCTCTTGATGACCTACCGCGGAAGAGAAGGCGTGGGGCTGGTTCGCAAAACGTAGGTTCGATTTTCAATGGAACTCACGAACATTATTCAATTATAGATCGAATTTACGACGAATCCTCCGAGGTGGACGGAAAGACACAAATTTGCCAAAATAGGTCATTAACTTAATGCGAAACACCAACTAGTTGGCAATGCAACGAATACAATCGCGAAAGCAATATCATGGGTAGAAGTTTTGAAAACCGAAAGCAATCCATCCTCAAGACGGCTGGGCAGAAGTCAAAAATCTACTCCAAATATGGCAAGCAGTTGTATGTGGTAGCCAAAAATGGCGTGCCAGACCCAGAGGCTAACCCCGGCCTGAAGAGTTTGATCGAGAAAGCCAAACGTGACCAAGTCCCCTCGCACGTGATCGAAAAGGCGATCGACAAAGCCAAAGGTGCCGGTGGGGAAGATTATTCCATGTCGCGTTACGAGGGTTTTGGGCCGGGCGGATGTTGCGTGATCGTTGATTGTCTTACGGACAATGCGAACCGAACGATCACGGATGTTAGAAACTGCTTCAATAAAACGGGATCGAAATTGGGAGCGCAGAACTCAGTCTCGCATCTGTTTGACCAATTGGCCGTTCTGTCGTTTAAAGGCGAAAACGAAGATGAAGTGCTCGAAGCCATGCTAGCAGCCGATGTTGACGTGGACGACGTCGAATGCAAGAACGGACAGTTGACCGTTTTTGCAGCGACGACCGATTTCTTTAAAGCGAAAACGGCGTTGTTGGAGGCGTTTCCCGACATTGAACTGGAAGTCCAAGAGATTACTTTCCTGCCCCAGGCCGACACTAATCTGACCGGTGATGACGTGGCGATGTTCGAGAAGTTCATCAACATGCTTAACGATTGCGAAGATGTTCAAGACATCTACCACAACGCGGTTTTACCGAAAACCGACTGAAGCGCGGGTACAACGGTACTTGAACTGAGTCGCTCCAGAACTTGGGGACAACCAAGACTCCTTCTCCAACCGTTTGCGCGCTCGACGACGAGCTTCGGCATTCCAACGCCATGCGGTGCCTGACTCACGAGCTAGAAATACTCGTCATTCTCTCGCATTTGACAGTAACTCTCATACCGTCTCGCATCGATCTTTCCATCGGCCACCGCCCACTTTACGCCGCATTGGTCTTCATGGGTATGCGTGCAGTTGGGGAACTTGCAAGAATTGATGAATGGACGGATGTCTCGAAAATAGCCGCCAACTTCTTCTGGGATCACATCCCACAGCTGGAACGATCGAATCCCCGGTGTATCAACGAGATGGCCTGACGACAATTGATCACTCTCGCTTGCCTCTGGCGTCAGAGGTATCAAACGCGCCGCCGTTGTCGTATGCCGGCCTTTCTGGTTGTCCGCGGAGACGTTGCTGACCTTTAGCGCTAACCCCGGTTCGATCGCGTTGAGAATTGACGTCTTGCCGACGCCGCTTTGCCCGGTAACGACACAATCGCGCCCACGCACCAATTTTCGAATTCTGTCCAACCCTTGGCCAGTGACCGTTGATGTCATGATCACGGGGTAGCCAAGCTGACTCCATACGCCGGCGACCGGTTGCAGATCATCAATTTGCACAAGATCCACTTTGTTGATCACGATGACAGGTTGAATGGCAGATTTTTCAGCCGACACGATAAATCGGTCAATCAAATTTGGTTTAAGCCCTGGTTCGCCAGCGCTAGCCACGATGAAAACCAGATCAACGTTAGCAACAATGATTTGTTGTTTCTTGCGACTTGTCCGGCTAATTTGATTTCGGCGGTGATCCACGCGCACGATGACGGCTTGATTGTCCCCTGAACTTTTCGGATCCAGCGCGATTGTAGCGAAATCTCCGGCGACCACCACATGCTGCAGGTCGGTCGCAAGCGATTTGAGTACGCCACGGACGGTGCACTCGTATATTTGGCCATCGTCTGTTTTCACGAAGCTGTTTAGTCCATGAACTGACAGAACGCGACCGGGGCGCGTGTGGGCGGAATCGATTTCCAGAGAAACCTCGAAACCCGTTTCTTGCCCTT
>CAYTPS010000257.1:2211-7518 GCA_964439245.1 uncultured Pirellulaceae bacterium
GAGCCCCTTTGCCTGAAAGACGCTCGTTGGTAACGGTGTCCTCCAACGAATCGCTTCCTTCAGCGAAATCTTTCGTGAAGTCCCGCTTTCGCACTCTGGTATTCTGGCGTTTGCGAAAGTTCGCTCGGACTTTGGCCGGTTTTTTCTTCTTCTTTGCCAAACTGAATCAATCGTTGAGCGCGGGATGGAGATCGTCCCCTCCGGGAGGGCGATTCGTCATGAACAGCACGGCGGCCGTACTGATCACTTCTCGAAGTGTCGTTCTTCTTTTTAAGCCTAAACTGGCGACGCCAACTGGGGCTGATCTAATTGTTGGTGACCTAACCGACCGTAAGAAGCTCTAAGAGAGCCTTCAGCGTCCACAAACTTGATTTACTTAGTTGGTGGGTGCGAGTTGACCGAATCACGTTAGGACTTTTCCTATTCTATAGACTTCGCGGGTGGCGTTCAATTGAAAGCTCAAAATGTATTTAATTCACGACGATGTATTTGCCGAACTTCGAATGTTGGCTACCATTTAGTAGTCCCCCTGAAATGGCATGTCATTGTTATCCCATGAAGAGTGAAGGCCTCCCACCGTGCCTAAAGTCCTTTTCGTAAACGACCAAAGCGGCAACGCAATCTCTGCCGCTCATTTCGACGACGCCACCGACGTTGTTGAAACTACGTCAACTTCTGGTGCCATTGAATTACTGGCGCAACAGCAGTTTGACGCCATGGTGATTTGTGACGCCAAAGAAAATGGTCTCTCGCTGCAGAAGTATTTGCACAACGAGGCCGTTCTGGATTGTGTGCCATTAGGTGTTGCGTTGCTGGACGCAAATCAGTGCATTTTGAAAACGAATCAAAGGCTGACCGGATGGTTGAAAAAATCGAATCTGGTCGGCCTTAATTTTTTAGAGTGCCTTGGCGAGTTCTCGGTTTACGGACAGGACCCGAACCCACTGAAAATGGTGATTACCGAACGGACTGCCTGCCGCGCCACGATTGAAATTTGCGAGCATTACTTTTCGCTGTACGTCACGCCAATTCTCAATGAGAAAGGCGACTGTTATCAAATGGTTGCGACGTTGAGGGATGCAACCCAAGAGATAAATCAGAAGCAGAAGTTTGAGGCGCTTCATCGAGCCGGTGCAGAATTGACAGATCTGCGTCCCGAGGAGATTTACCAGATGGGATTCTCGGAACGCATTGAACTGCTGATCGACAACATTCACCATCACACTAAAGATCTGCTGAATTTTGATGTCGTTGAAATTCGTGTGCTCAACGCGGAGACTCTGGAACTCAAACCGCTTCTGTCGGTGGGCATGGATTCAGGGATCGCCAAGAAAGCTCTGTACGCAAAGAAGGAGGGCAACGGCGTCACCGGTTTTGTCGCCGCCACGGGCAAGAGCTATTTGTGTGAGGATACGACCGAAGACGACCTGTACTTGGATGGGCTTGTTGGAGCCAAAAGCGCGTTGACTGTACCGCTAAAGTACCACGACGAAATCGTCGGCACATTCAATGTGGAAAGTCCGATTGTCAATCGGTTCAGCGCTTACGATTTGATGTTCTTGGAGTCGTTCGCAAACTATATTGCGATCGCGCTCAATACGCTTGAACTGTTAAATGCACAACGAACCAATGCGACGTTGGAAAGCATCGTTGCTATTCGTGAGGCCGTTGGCACGCCCGTCGACGAGATCCTCAATCATACTGCCCAACTGATGGCATCGATCGATTCCTTGGATGCGAATGCGGTTGAGCGTCTGGAAGTTATTGCGGCAAACGCTCGCGCGATCAAGAAGTCGATCCGAGAGGTCGGTGAGGGCATGGCTCCAGCCGATTCGGTTCCCGGTTGCGTAAAGACCGAAGTCACGTCTTCGCTGAAAGACAAAAGTGTTTTGGTGATTGATAGTGACGCTAACGTGCGCGAGTCGGCGCATAAACTTCTGGAGTGCCAAGGCTGCGTTGTCGAGACGGCCCATACGGGCGATGAAGCTCTGATGATGGTGCGAGCCGCCAGTCGCGGTCAGAATTATCACGCTATTATCGCTGACATTCGCCTGCCGGACATCAAGGGGTACGACCTGTTGGTGAAATTGAAAGAGTTCTACAAGTCTCCTCCTCTGGTATTGATGACCGGTTTTGGCTACGATCCAGCACATACTCTTCCTAAAGCACGCGAAGCGGGCCTTCGAGCCAACGCCATCCTGTACAAGCCGTTCAAACTAGAGCAGGTGTTGGAGATACTCGACGCGACCGTCAGTGCTCCCTGATCAACGCGTGGGTTGTTCGCCCTCTAAAATTTGAAAGACGACGTACAAATGGATTTCGTATGGTGGGTCGCTACAGGAATTGGGCATCTTGGCATCTGTGTTGTTGTCTTTAACCAGATCCACTCGACCTCTCTGCCACGTTCATGGCGAAAGAGAACCGAGAAAGTCCTTTTTTTGATTACGGTGACTTTTGGGCTGTATCTGATCTGGCAAATGGTCGCCTCGGGGACGTTTCGTTTCTCGTCAGTTTTGGAGAACAACGCTTTCAACGGCGTCTATTTGCCGCTGTGTCTTGTCAGTGCAGCTTTCTTCAGCCTTCGTTGGCTTTATCGAAAATGGAGATATCGCCAGCCGCCTCAAGTCATCAGCCGCACCACCTCGATTGTCGATATTCAACAGGATTTAAGAAAGTCGCTGTATCACGGAGCGAAGGCAAACCTGTTTAAATCTCTTCCTGGCAACAAAGCCCATCAGGTGGCTATTGAGCGGATGACGTTTGGCATCGCCGGTTTGCCAAAAGATTTGGAGGGGTTAAGAATTTGTCACCTTTCCGATTTTCATCTGACTGGTCAACTTGATCTCAATTTCTTCGAACGAATTGCAAGGATGGCGAACGAGTTCGACCCTGATTTGATCATGGTGACGGGGGACCTAGTCGACGAGGCGAAGTGCTTGGATTGGATTGAACCGGTCTTTGGTAGTCTCAAGGCGCGGCACGGCGTCTACTACGTTTTGGGGAACCACGATCGTCGCATGAAGGATGAAAAGACATATCGCCAGAGACTCAACGCTACCGGAATGGTGGGCGTGGCGGGTGATTGGAAGACAATCTCGATCAACGACGCCACGATCGCCATTACAGGTAACGAACTTCCGTGGTTTCGCGACGCGCAGGGATTGAAGGATTACGATCAACCCGCCGGCGTGGCTGATGAAAACCTGCTGAAAATTTTACTCAGCCATTCTCCGGATCAAATCACATGGGCCGAAGAATATAATTTTGACTTTATGTTGGCCGGTCACACGCATGGCGGACAAGCACGCATACCCTTGATTGGACCAATCGTGGCACCGAGTCGCTATGGGATTCTTTACGCCGGGGGAACGTTCATGATTGGCCGGATGTTGATGCATGTTACCCGAGGCCTTTCAGGCGATAAGTGCATTCGCATCAATTGTCCGCCGGAGATCGGATTGATTACGCTGACAGGGCAAAGTTAGTCGATCAATTCAAATCCTATGCGAGCTCAGCCTGAATCAATCTATCGCCAAGAATTTGCCAGCTTGGTCGCACTGGCGGTGCCATTGACGTTGGCGTATCTGGCGCAAAACTCCGTGTCCTTCATCGATACGGTGATGGCAGGCCAAATTGGCAACGACGCGATTGCTGGAATCGCCCTTGGCAGCACCACTTGGTACCTGCTCACGTTTATCTTTTCAGGGGTTTTGTTGGGCCTTAACCCTATCGTCTCCCAAGCCAATGGGTCGGGCGATAGTGAGACAATCGCTTGCGCTCTTCGGCAGTCGTTTTTCCTTTCGTTGGTGATGGTGGTTCCCGTCGTTGTGCTTTTTTGGTTCAGCAACAGTTTCTTTGCGTTACTTAATCAGCCTCCTGACGTGGCGCTGGCAAGCACCGCCTATTTGCGGGCGATTGCCTGGGGATTGTTGCCCGCGTTCGGGTACATGGCATTAAGAGCCACTTTGGAAGCGCTTTCTGATACGCGGCCGATTCTTGTGACCAGCGTTGTCTGTGTCGGGCTGAACGTTTTGGCAAACTATGCTTTGATGTTTGGCCACTTTGGGTTTCCAAGGCTGGAATTGGTCGGGGCCGGGTATGCTAGTGCTTTCGTGCTGACATGCGCTTTTCTGATGCTGCTAAGCTACCTTCTTATTACCTATCCCGAGTTAGTTCGGTTGCCGAAAACGCGTCTGTTCGACTGGCCGATGCTGTGTGAAGTCTTAAGGATTGGTGTGCCGATTGGCCTGACGATCGGTTTTGAAGTGGGCATGTTTTCGGCCGCCTCGTTCGCGATGGGGTATTTCGGAGTCGATGAATTAGCCGCTCATCAGATCGTACTGCAAACGGCCTCGATTACCTTCACCATCCCCTTGGGAATTGCAATCGCCCTTTCGGTACGTGTCGGGGTTGCCGTTGGAGCAGGAGATATCAACCGCGCCAAAGTGGCAGGGTACGTCGGTATCGCAACTGCCGGAGCAGTGATGTGCATTTCGGCGACCGCTTTCCTGCTGTTTCCCACACAGATCATCTCGTTCTTCATAAACCTAGAAGATCCAGAGAACTCCCAAGTTGTCCAATGGGCGTACTGGCTTCTTGTGGTTGCGGCAGTTTTCCAGATCTTTGATGGCTTGCAAGTCGCCGGATCAAATGCGCTGCGCGGGCTAAAGGACACTCGCGCCGCAATGGTGCTGACATTGTTAGCGTACTGGGGGTGTGGCGTCGCCTCTGGATGGTTGATCGCATTTGTTCTTGACTTCGGACCACTGGGATTGTGGTACGGAATGACGATAGGATTGGCCTGCGCGGCGCTATTTTTGATCCTGAGATATCGTTGGTACTTCCAACAAGAGAATAGGCGGCCACCGCGGGAAACCGAGTGACGCCAATTCAATGAACGCGGGGCTCACTCAGGATTGGGAGTACGTTTGTTGGGTTTGTCAAATGTTGTCCCGCGGGAAAACGTCAGCATCTCCCCGCCGACATTGAAGGTCGCTGACGCCTTGCCAACCTCTTGGACTTTCCAGGTCTTTTTGTCCATCTCGAACGATTCCCCGACGCCTAAGCGCCAGCTCTTGCCGTCCATCTGGGACTTGACCAACACCTGCCAGTTACCGTCGCGATCACGCAGGTTGCCCGTAATGCGTGTTTCACGCGCGAACTCAACGACCTTTGGTTTGGGCTTCTTCTTGACGACCTTGACCGCTTTGTCTTTGAAACGGACTGTTAGATTCTCTTCGGTGGATCGCTCTGGCAGACCGTTGTCGGTGACCTTGAATTCAAACTTGTACTGTCCCTCTGGTTGAC
>CAYTPS010000258.1:0-7486 GCA_964439245.1 uncultured Pirellulaceae bacterium
CCAGTACCCCTTGGACGGCAGCTCGCATCCGGATTGGAAGAGCTCGGCACCTTCCTCTTGGCCGATTTCAAGATAAGACTCGATACGGTTGAGCTGTTGCTTGCTGTTAATCGCACCTATGTCAGTATTTTTGTCTAACGGATCTCCAACTCGCAGCGTCCCCATTCGGTGCTTCAGCTTTTTCAGCACTTCATCACGCACTGATTCCTGAACAAACAACCGACTGCCGGCGCAGCAGACGTGCCCTTGGTTAAAGAAGATCCCATTGACGATCCCCTCAACTTCCTGATCAATCGGAGCATCTGCAAAGTCAATGTTCGCCTCCTTGCCACCGAGTTCCAATGTGCATCGCTTTTTTGAACCTGCAATACTCGAGCGGATTTTTTTTCCGACGGCAGTTGATCCTGTAAATGCAATTTTGTCGATGCCTGGATGATTTACGATTGCTTCGCCAACAGGTCCGTGCCCGGTCACAATATTGACGACCCCCGGAGGCAGATCCGCCTGTTGAATGATTTCAGCCAGCTTTAATGCAGTCACAGAAGTTGTTTCGGCGGGCTTGAGCACAACCGTGTTGCCACACGCGAGGGCTGGAGCAATCTTCCACGCGGCCATCAGCAAAGGAAAGTTCCAGGGAATAACTTGCCCGGCAACTCCAAGGGGTTTGATCTTACGATTAGGGAAGGCGTAGTGCAATTTGTCGGCCCAACCGGCATAGTAAAAGAAATGAGCAGCGACCAAAGGGATGTCTACGTCCCTCGATTCGCGAATTGGTTTGCCTCCATCTATCGTTTCGATGACCGACAATTCACGCGCTCGTTCTTGAATCAAACGTGCGATCCGAAACAAGTACTTTCCTCGCTCGGAAGGTTTGGTTTTCGACCAAACTTTACTGTAGGCGTTCTTGGCCGATTTAACGGCTTTGTCGACGTCGTTTGCATTTGCTTCTGTGATTGATGCAACCCGCTTTTCAGTAGCAGGGTTAATCGAGTCGTAAGTCTCGTCACCGGAGGACGGTTGAAACTTGCCATCAATAAACAGACCGTACGCATCCTCAATCTGTATGTGATCGGTACTCTCTGGAGCTGCATCGAGCTGCCAAGTGCTAGTTGGAAAATTATTCATACTGCCACCGTCTTTGATCAGATCCGAAGAAATTGACATCTGTATTGGTCGTTGGGTTATACCCAAAATGATCATTACCAAGAATACATGATAACCGCCGTGCTTCTTTACTTAAAGCTGTTCCCCGATGCTTGGCAGACAAGACAGCAATTGAACGAAAATTGTCACAATCACCTTGAAATAGAGTACGCCAATGCTGTCCGTTTACAGACAGTCCACAGAGAGTTGTCACAGGAAACTTCGACGATGAACCAACTCGCCGCCCCAGATCGAGTGGAGGTTTGGGTAAACGGCGGTCAAATGCAAACCTCAACTTTTCACCGCACGGCTCATGCCGAGGGGATTCCCCCAAATTCCCAAGCCACAAATGTTATTGGGCAGCTTGAGGGATTACGATTCGTTGAGACAACGCCATCAAGAGACTGAAGCAAGCCTGACACGCTTCCAAATCCTCCGCTTTTGCTGCTAGTTCCATCTCATGGCTCGGTTTAACAAAATGATCGAAACCAACAGTCCCACCGGCGCCTTTGAGCCAATGACCAAGTTTAAACAGCGCATCGAAATCTTTTACCTCGATAGCCTTCAGCATTTCTCCTAACTTGGATTCCACTTGCGGAATAAAGTCTGCGACGATCATTTGGAACTCCTCCTCCTGCGGCAGGGACGAGAAGATCGGGTCGACAACCTTTGACGCATCTGTCTGAACCTCAAGTCGGATCGGTTCTTTTGATGAACGGTCTTGCGCTGCGCCGCGATCGGCAGCTTCGCTCAGTTGAACGCGGTCATTGCCGGCCATCTTAATTTTCTGAAACATAGAGCAATCCATAACACCCGAGACTGTCATCTCGGACTGCACGACTTTAAGCAACGGCGTTAGATGCTTGTTCAGCTTCTTAAGATCCAACTGCTCGCAACTTTCGATAAGCGGATTGAGCGCTTCGCCAATGATCGACCGCCCGGTCACAAACGACTCGCACTGCAATTTCTTGAAAGCACTCTTCATCAGACGAAAATTATTGGACTCCCAACCTCTTTGAATCACCGAAACATGTCTCCGAAGAGAACTTTTGTAGTCAATGCAAATTGAATCACTGGCCAAATTGTCTTCGAAGACTGCGGCCGCCAACTCGGTTAGATTTTCAAGACTTCGCTTCACCGAAATGACATCGATTTCTTCTTGCCTGCAAGCCTCTGCCAACTTTCCTGCTGCCTGAACGAGTTGCTCGACCTCTTGCGCTATCACCTCGCGCTCAATAGCCTCGGCGAACCCATGCAGTTTTTCATATTTCCCTTGCGTGATCGCCACATCGATTGCACCCATATGATCATGAAAAAAGTACTCAAACTGACTCTTGCGCGTGTAGTGCATCTGATCGGCTAATTCTGCCTCACCATCTCTAGCAGACGTTTCTACGTCCTGCTGTAGTCGTCTTTCCCCAACAGAGGTGGTCGCAACTGGCGTCACCGGTAATTCCGCTGGGGTCGATGAAGATTCTTCATGGCTGTTGTTACTTGTTTGTTTGCTTATCAACTTCTCGACGGATTCGCCGACCACCTTCTTCGCCGACTTTCTTCTCGTGGGATAGAGTTCTTCCTTATTAGAGATCAACAGAGGCACATCAATTGGGTTCGAAGCGTCCGTTGCGGCTAAGCCACTCCGCACCTCATCAGTTGCCAATGCTTCGTTCTTGTCCTCAGCCTCAATTCCAGCAATCAACCGATCGACGAAAGCGCTACTTTTACTTTCCGCTGGCTTGCTGGACTCTTCCATGTTTGGAGCGTCAAGCGACGACAGTTCTTCGTTCTCTGTTCCAGCATCAGCTGTCTCAACCGTTTGCGGTTCCGCTTCAGAAGCTACGTCTTGCTCCGCATGTGCTTCAGCAACAACCTCTGGCGAAGGCGTTACGTACTGACTGACCAGCTCGATCACCTCGTCGATATTAATTGGCTTTGCGAGGAAGCCAGAACACCCGGCATCCATGCATTTTTCTCGATCACCAGCCATTGCATTGGCAGTCAAGGCGATAATTGGACCTTGGTAGTTCGCCGCTCTAAGCTCTCTGGCGGCTTGGTATCCATCCATCACCGGCATCTGCATGTCCATGAGGACAACATCATATTCGGATGCCAGCGCGAGATCGCGTCCGATCTTTCCGTTCTCGGCTTCGGTCACGACGCAACCCGCCTTGACCAAAATAAGTTCAATCAACTGTCGATTCGCCTTGCCATCATCGACCACCAGAATTTTTCCGCCCGCGAGACCCGCAACCGTTGAGAGCGCTTCCCTAGCTGGTTTAGCTTTTAGGCCCTCTAGATATTGTTGGTCAGTTAAACGTGGTTGGTCAGAAGCATCACCAACAGAGATCTCGAAACTAATTTCGGTCCCCTTACCGACTTCGCTTGATACTTCGATGTCGCCACCAAGTGCCTTGACAATCCGTTTACTAATGGAGAGTCCAAGGCCAGTGCCGCCGAACTTGCGAGTCACACTTGCATCGGCTTGAACAAACGGATCGAAGATCTTCTTTAGTTGCTCCGGCTCCATCCCGATGCCGGTATCGATGATCGTGAGTTTTAGTCTGTCATCACCCTGATTGCCTTCGAAGAATTCGGAGCGGATTGTAACGCCTCCTTCGGAGGTGAACTTGATCGCATTGCCAACAAGGTTCGTAATTACCTGACGCAGTCGAACGTCATCCGTATTAATCATCGCAGGATGCGGATTTGAAAATTCCGTCACCAGATCGATACCTTTATCCTTGGCCCGAACGCTTAGAATATTCGCCACTTCATGTACGATCGCGTGTGGAGAAGCATCCACTTTATCGATTTCAAGTTTTCCAGCTTCGATCTTAGACAGGTCCAGAATGTCATTGATCAGACTCAGCAGATGTGTTCCGCTGGCGTGAATTGTCGACAGATATTCTTGCTCCTCTTCGACAGTGCTCGCCATTCCGCGCTGCAACCAATCAGTGAATCCGAGAATCGCATTCATTGGAGTCCGGATCTCATGGCTCATATTAGCCAAAAACTCTGATTTTGCTTTGTTTGCGTCCTCCGCTTCCGATTTACTACGCTCGAGTTCAGTAACGTTTTCAAAACTGACCAGAACACCATTGCCTGTCGCCGACTGTGACTGAACGGGCGCGCAATTCACTTTAAATGTGACTTGCTCTTGGTCGTCGCCACTTGCTTTCCTGATCCGCACTACCTCATCAAAAATCTGCTCGCCGGACTTACCCGCGCGATCCCATGGAGAGTCGACTAGCGGCTGTCCGTCTTGGTCTCTCCAATCAAAACATTCCGACGGCAGTTTACCGACAAGATTTTTGACGTAACTGCCGCTACTAGATGCAAAGGCCTCGTTGGCAACAACAATTTTTCCAGATCGATTGAGCACCAACAGACCGCCACCAAGAATATCGAGTGTTGTGCGAACCTGTTTTGGAACTGAGCGTCCCGGCTTCATCTTCTTTAGCAAACGTCCAATAAAGAAATAGAACCCTAATCCCGACGCAAGTACCAAGAATCCGCCCAATCGAAAAATGGATGTCGCGCTGCCTAACAACCATGACCGCCCGTCACCCCGGAATGTATACTCAATCTGTCCCCACTCTCTATTCCCGCTTACCAAGAAACTCTCGCGTTTGTCTCGTGATGCAATCGAAGACTGATCACTCCAAAACGCCGCATGACTTTCTGTAGCAACGAGCAATTTGCCACTGCGGCGGCGAATGCCAACAGATTGCAGTTGATCGTTACGCTTCACCATCTGATCGATAAACATCCCCAGAGTCTTCAGCTCATCGTCCTGAATCATGAGCGACGAAGTAACCGCCATGGAATCACAGACTTGATTGCGGTTGAACAGCTGTATGCGTCCTTGATCAGGAACCAGGCCAATTAGCAAGGCCGTTAGGAACGCGATCGTGACAACACCAAGCAATCCAATTGTAATTTGAGTTTTTGCGGTTAACCAACGCATGACATTTTGGGGAACAAGGGATTTTGAATAAAAAGGGGATGGGTGGATTCACCCGTTCTCACAAGTTAGCCATCAACAATTTCGTGGATGGATTCTTCATCTTCATCGAAGGCTGAAATCAAGGGGGAAATATCAAGTGACTTCCACGCCGGAAGTTGCGTCGCTAGCGTGGTGATCGCAATCGATCCGCCGTAGACCGAAAACAGAAGACCAGCAGAGAAAAGTCCTGCCGAGGCCGCGACAAGTCTAGCGTTGTCGGCGTCGAAGTTACGCTGAAGATAGTCTTCATTGGACGAGTCCAGCTTTTGCCAAAACAGCGCCGCCAACTGTGTGTCATCTGTGTCAAGATCCTCTACACCACGCCGTGAAGCATACACGTCAGCCAACTGTTGACTGACCAATTCGGTTTCTTGAATAAACCCAGTGCCTCTGTAGCGTGACTCAAAGAGTGCTAGGTCAACCTCAGCACCGATTGGTGCGATGACGAAGTCGTCTACTGTGTAATTGAAATCATCGACGCCGCTTTCATTCTCTCTATTGACCAAAAATACATTTGGCCGAGGAACCGTTTCTGCGCCACCCGTCTGATCAGGCTGCGAACCGCCTGGCGGCAATGTCGAAGTATCAACACCAAAGATATCACCCTCATTTGATCCACCAGATTCATCTGAAGACTCACCTTCGGTAGTTGTCGTCACCGTTTGAGGCGCAGGAACAGCGAACTCGGGAATAGACACTGCGACGAGTTTTTGCTCGGACTCAGCACTAAACACATCCTCAGCGACCACCTCGATTATGAGAGGTGATTCGCCAGCTGTTCCTAGGAACGCAAAATCGGGAGTTTGCTTAAATTGCAGAACTCCAGTGGCTTGATCAATCTCAAAGAACTCTGCATCTGCAGGGTCCACCAAGCGGAAGTTGATATTGTCCCCGTCTTGATCGGTAGCAAGCAACTGCGAAACCACCGTCTCGTCAGGATCAAGAGACACCTGATCTACAAGACTATCGAAAACTGGGGCATCATTTACGTTGAGAACCCTCACGACCACCCTCTGAGGAGCAGATTGATGAAGTGCATCATCTGCACCGTCATTTGGATCACTGCGATCATCGACGGCAACTATCACCTCAAGATCAGTGTCCTCTCCGTTAGGGACAATGTAACCATCGACCATTTCGAGTTGATTAGTTTCCGCATTGACGATAAACCAATCTTGATTTGCTCCACCAAGAATGACTAGCGATAGGTCGTCTGTATCTGTCTCCACATCCGCGGCCATGCCCGCCGACAAAACGTCCGCGGCCCAGGCTTGCCCTTCGTCCAACGTCAGAATGGGAAGCTGTTGTAACGTTGGAGCGTCGTTGACTGGCTCAATATCTAACGTGGCGTTTACAGTCACCTCATCGGCGCCATCGGACAGGGTGTATTCGAAGACAACGGACGAATCATCATCGGCCGCAGGCGTGTAGGTCCATGTCCCATCTAGATTGTCGACGAGGTTCCCATTGCCCGAAGAAATGGTCAAAGTGTTTACGGATAAGGCATCACCTTCAATATCGCTGGCATTAACTAGCAGCTCCGATTCAGTAATAATCCGATCGGTGTCCTCTAAAATCGGTGACAAACTGACAGCCGAGCTAGTCGGAGCGTCGTTGACTGGCACGATGTCCATTACTGCACTGCCGGCAACAACTTCAACACCGTCAGTTATGTCGTAACGGAAGCTCACCATCGAATCATCGTTGGACAGCGGGACGAAGGTCCACGTACCATCGCCGTTGTCAGCGAGATTTCCACTGCCCGACACGATAGTCATATTGCTTACACTTAAAACATCACCGTCAACATCGCTGGAATTGGCCAATAGTTCAGCTGCCGTAACGACGCGTGTATTGTCTTCAAGAGTTGGGGCCAACGTGACCAGAGACGTAGCCGGAGTGTCATTGACTGACGCGATATTGAGCGAAGCTTCGCCCGCAACAACTTCAGTGCCGTCAGTAACCTCGTAGGTATAACTGACACCGGAATCATCGTTCAACGCTGGCGTATAGGTCCATGTGCTATCTAGGTTGTCAATAAGACTTCCATTGCCAGAGCTGATTGTCAAGCCAGAGACACTAAGCGTATCGCCGTCAACATCGCTCGCATTGGACAACAGTTCCGTTTCGGTGATGATCCGATCGTTGTCTTCAAGAACGGGCGTCAAAGTGACAGGTGAGGTTGTGGGGGCATCGTTATCAGGCAAAATATCAAGTGTTGCACTGCCCGAAACACTACTTGTGCCATCTGTCACATCGTAGCTGAAGCTAACGCTCGATTGGTCATCGGCCGCCGGCGTATAAGTCCAAGTTCCATTGCCGTTGTCGACCAAACTC
>CAYTPS010000259.1:0-2422 GCA_964439245.1 uncultured Pirellulaceae bacterium
TGAACAAAAAGGGTTTTACCCTTGTGGAACTGCTGGTTGTCATCGCAATCATCGGTATCCTGATCGGTATGCTTCTTCCTGCGGTACAGCAGGTGCGTGAAGCTGCCCGTCGAACAGAATGCTTGAACAACATGCGGCAGATTGCTCTGGCTTCTTTGAACTACGAATCTGCACACATGCATTTTCCGTCTGCCGGATTGACTCCTGATTCGTTCGCGACAGACGAAAGTGGCAACCAGTGGAATGGTGGCCAGAGAAGCGTTTTCGGACGTGAGTGCCTTTCTTGGGCGTTTCAGTGCTTGCCTTTCATCGAAGCACAAAATCTTGCCAACATTCGATCGCAGCAAAGCATCTGGGCGATGCGTGATTTGGGACAGTCGATTCCTTTCTACACATGTCCTTCACGCGGTGAGCGTTTCAACGTATCCATCGAATCTGGGCCACGTGCGGTAACCGATTACGCAGGTTTCCTTGTTGATCATGAGTACCTGACAGATCGCGGGCTTCCTGTGACGGTAGTCGGTGGCCAAGGTTTTCAGTGGGACGCGCAAGACAACCAGATTCCCGGTGAGGAAACCAACATTTGGGTTGGCTTAATCGCCAGTGGTGGCCACGTGAACCTTTCTGCCGGTTCGAGCGGTGGACTCCCTTGGTCGCTTACTAAATTTCCTTTTATCGGTTTTGGTAACGCGGCAGATGGATCCTCTAACACATTCATGTATGGAGAAAAGGGTGTTTCTTCGGCGAACTACTCACCTGTTACACCTAACGGCTGGCAAATTTGGTGGATGAATGGTGGCTTTAGTCATAATGGCTGGCCGACAATGCGTTCGCCTAACTTCAACGCCGGCGGATTTATGGCGGACAATGAGTTCCCGCAAAACCTTATCCAAACGATTGAAGGTACAGAGTATCGCCAAGACATTGGATTCGGTTCCGCTCATCCGGGTACTGTGAACTTTGTGCTAGGTGACGGTTCAACCCATGCACTTGGTATGGATACTCAGTTGGATGTGATTTACCAGGGCGGCCATCGTGCCGACGGTACAGTATTCAACGTTACGGAACTGTAATCAACGCGGTGTTGATATCGCACGTGCTCTGCTGGTATTCTCTAGCAGAGCTTTTTTTTTACACTAACTCATACCAAAGAAATATTATGAGACACCTTCCACTTTCTTTACTTTTTGCCTGTTGTTGTTGCCTCTTGGTAGGTTGTGGTGGAAATTCCACTTCCGCTAAAGTGGCGCAGTACAATAAGGAGAACGTACAAAAATCGGCAAACATGTACTCTATCTACTCTAGCCTGAATAGCTTTACTGGCCCCGCCGATATGGAGGCGTTTAAAGAGTTCATGACCACCAGCGAAGACGCCCAAATGCGGGCGAAGTTTCTTGACTTGGATCTCAGTAACTTCGACAGTTATGTAGTGGGACGCGATGGTGAGCAGTTGAAGTTTCGTTGGAAGGTTAGAACCAGTCCAGTTTCGCCCTCCTATCCGATTTGTTTCGAGGAAACAGGAGTCGATGGAGTACGTTTAATTGGAATGTCCGGCGGCATCATTGTTGAGTGTGACGATGAAGATCAGTACGAAGAGATGCTCGAAGGCAAATATCGGGCTGCCCCGGAAAAAAGGTATACACCCGGAGTTACCAAAGCAGCAGACGACGCTGCAGAGTAACTTCTGTTTCTTTGGAGCATAAAAGCTGGTCTTCGGGCCAGCTTTTTTTGATCCGTTCTGCACAGGTCAATTAAGACTCGACGGTTTCTACTAGAGGGCGTTTCAAAACCGATGTTCGTAGTACCGGCTTTAGCCGGCATCCCGTGCTTTTCCGCCTGAAGGCGGTACTACAAACTTTCAAAACCAGTTTTGAAATGCTCTTTAGTTCTTCAAGACAATTTTACTCGAGCGTAATCTTGCCACGAAAATGATTGAATCCATTCAAAAGTATGGAACAGGATTGGTTTGTGTGTGGCTGCTGCTGATTGCCGGTTGCCAGCAGGATCAACCGTCTACTAATTCAGTTCGTCCAAATAAGTGGCAGGGACAAGATGCGTATCAACAGGTCTCAGATGGACTGTACTCTCAACCGCTGACCAGCATTTCTGGAGCAGTGTCTTCTGCGACCCGATTTGAGTTGCTGCGTGAATGTGGCATCGACTTCAAAAACTATACCTTTAAGAATCGGTCTCGATTACTAGAGAACGGTTCTGGAGTGGCCTTGGCTGACTACGATGGCGACGGGCAAGTCGATATCTATCTCACCGGCGCTGACGTTGCCAATAAGCTGTATCGGAATCTTGGAAACCTTAAATTTGAAGATGTCACAGACGTAGCTAAAGTTGATGGTCGAATTAAAGACGCAGTGGCTTGGTCAGCAGGTGCATCCCGCCGACTCGCCTCAAACCACGGACTTCCTGA
>CAYTPS010000259.1:2432-4873 GCA_964439245.1 uncultured Pirellulaceae bacterium
AACGACGGGGATTTGGATCTCTACATCTGCAACATGGCTGCCCCGAATCTGTTGTACGTCAATCAGGGGGATGGCACGTTTGTCGAAGATGCCTTCGCGCGGGGTGTGGCCTACAACGGTGCCAGTCGGCAGGCTAATTTCTGCGACTACGACCGAGATGGTGATCTTGATTTCTATTTGGTGACCTACCAAGACAACGAAAAATTCGAAGGCGATGCGATTGAAGAAATCGATGGAGTCAAAAGGGTGATTCCCGGAAAAGAAGAGTACGCCACGATCCTCGACGGTCATGAGGAATACAAAACGGGAGAGCCAGATTTCCTTTATCGCAATGACGGAAAGGGCAATTTTCAAGAGGTTGCCAAAGTAGCGGGTATCGTCGGCTATGACCGTGGACTGTCATGCATCTGGTTTGATTATGACGATGACGGTTGGCAAGATCTTTACGTGACCAGTGATTTTAAGCAGCCTGATCACCTTTACCGCAATAATCAAAACGGTTCGTTTACGGATGTGCTGGCTGAGACAGTAGATCGGACGCCGTGGTTTTCTATGGGGCTCGATGCTGGTGATCTCAATAAGGATGGCCGGCTGGATTTGTTGATTGCCGATATGGCTGATCGGACTCACTACGGCCAGAAACTGAACATGGGAGGCATGGCCGATGTCGGTTGGTTTCTGAGCCACGGAAAACCACGGCAGTTCATGACGAATTGTCTGTATCTGAATTCGGGCACTCCGCGATTTATGGAGTTTGCACGGCAGGCCGGGCTGGCCAAATCGGATTGGACGTGGAGTGTGCGATTCGCCGACCTTGACCTCGATGGCAATCAAGACATCTTCTTTACCAATGGTCATGCGCGCGACGCGATGAATAGCGATTTTGAAAACCGGCTTAAGGCGTTCGATTTGATCGAGGACCGAGATTTGGCCTATCAAAAGAAGATTGAGTTCAACATGAACCTTCCACCGCGCGAAGAGACGAATTTGGCCTACGCCAACCGTGGTGATCTTGAGTTCGAGTCGGTTGGGGCGAAGTGGGGACTAGATTTTCATGGTGTGAGTCATGCAGCAGGATTTGCCGATCTTGATCTTGATGGCGATCTCGATTGCGTGATCAACAACTATTACAAGCCATCGATCGTTTACGAAAACAAAACGAGTGATGGTGGCCGATTGTTGGTTGAGCTGCGCAGTAAACAGAACAATGTTTTTGGAATCGGCAGTAAGATCGAAATCTGGCAAGGCACCGACTATCAGCGACGTGACCTACTGCCAGGGCGTGGTTACCTAACGTCTGATCCAATGATGGTTCACTTTGGTGTTAAGGAAGGTCAGAAAGTTGATCGGCTGCGAGTGACTTGGCCCGATGCTCGTGTTCAGGAGTTTACAGATTTAAAACCGAACTTCCTTTATCGAGTCATCGATTCCACGGACGCCCAATCCGTCGTTGCGGATACTCCCCCCGCCCCATTGTTTGTTGAGAGAACAGAAGATAGTCGGTTCGATTTCGTGCATCGAGAGTCTAAATTCGACGACTTCAGTCGGGAACCATTGCTGCCATTTCAGTTGTCGCGACTCGGTGGGAGTGTGGCTTGTGGTGACATCAATGGCGACGGTTTCGTCGATGTGTATTGCGGGGGCGCTGCCGGCCAAGCGGGCAAACTGCTTGTCAATCGAGGTGGCAACTTTGAGCCTCTGTCTGGTCCTTGGGAGCGTGATTCGGATTGTGAGGACATGAGTGCCGTTTTTTTTGATGCCGACGGAGACGGCAAGACCGACCTTTACGTGACCAGTGGCAGCAATGAATTCGAGGAAGGTGCTTCGGAATATCAAGATCGGCTTTATCGCAACCTTGGTAATGAACAATTCGAAGACGTCACCAAGACAGCGCTCCCTGAAATGCTTACCAGCAGTCATAGCGTGGCGTCTGTTGACTTTGATCGTGACGGCGATCTGGACTTGTTCGTTGGTTCTCGCAGCGTGCCGGGCAAATATCCGCTGATCCCCAAAAGCTACCTGTTGATCAACAACGAGGGCGGATTCCAAGTCGCCTCCGAGGAGATTTCTGGTGGTGCAGAGGATGTTGGTCTGGTCAATTCAGCGGTTTGGTCGGACTTCGATTCTGATGGTTGGCCAGATTTATTGGTTGCAGTGGAATGGGGCCCCGTCAGCGTGTTCAAGAATGATGAGGGTACTTTGGTGGAGGTCACTGAATCGGTTGGGCTCGGCGATCAGTTTGGCTGGTGGCACGGAATTACCGCCGCAGATTTAGACGCCGACGGAGACATGGATTACGTGGTGACCAATCAAGGACACAACACGAAGTATCACGCCACACCAGATCACCCTCATCGTTTGTACTACGATGATTTCGATGGCAACGGTACGCTTGATCTCGTGGAGGCAGAATTTGAAGGGGAGACAGAGTATCCGGTGCG
>CAYTPS010000259.1:4883-7477 GCA_964439245.1 uncultured Pirellulaceae bacterium
CAGTTGCAGTTCACGTTGCATGCCCTTCATCGCAGATAAAATCAAGACATTCCACGATTATTCGTTGGCTTCGATATCCGACATCTACGAGGTTGAAGAGAATCCGCGGCCAGTCAAAGAATTGCGAGTGCTTGATTCTGTAGTTTTATGGAATGAAGGAGGATCCAGATTTCGAATGGAAGCTCTACCGAAGCTGGCTCAGATCAGTCCTGGTTATGGTGTTTGCGTTTGCGACTTTGATGGTGATGGCCACCAAGACATTTTGATGGCGACGAATTTTTTTGGGTCCCAACCTGAGACGGGTTACATGGATGGTGGTTTGGGGTGGTTGCTAAACGGTAGTGAGGACGGACAGTTTACAGCATGTTGGCCCAATGAGAGTGGTGTCGTGGTTGCCGGGGATGGCAACGGACTGGCACTTGCCGATTTTGACAACGATGGTGACCAAGATGCTATTTTCGCAATCAACGATCAGGCGTTTCGGATGTTGAAGAACGAAACTGACGCATCGAATGTACGTGTTGTCGTAAATGGTGTTCCCGGAAACGAGACTGGTATTGGCACCCGTTTTGTTCTCGCCGGATCCGAGGGCCAAGAGGTGCCATTCCGTCAGGCCTTCGAGATATCCGCCGGCGGCAGCTACCTTGCTCAATCATCTGGTCAGTCGTCGATTCCCGCCTCGACACTCGAAAAGGCCGGTTCGATAGAAGTCCATTGGCCTGATGGCGTGAAGTCTGATTTGGAGGTTCCGAATCTGGAAAACGGTGTTTTGGTGCTGAGTTACCCAGCAAAATAGGCTCGAAGACAGCACCAACGGATTCATGTTTCGACGAACCGGGGATCTACCTATACTGCGAGGTAAATTCCCATTCGTCGAGATACCAATGAACACACAACGTTTCGTTTGCCAAGGTCGCATGTGGCTGGCTTCCGCTGGTTTCTTTTTTGGGCTGTTCTTTTTTTGCACTTGTTTCGCTGAAGTGAGTGCTCAGCAGTCAGAAACCGTGCGTGGAAGAGAGCAGCGCAGTCCATGGCGCGCTTCCTTCAACGAGATTAATCCAGCCGTGGCGGAACAAGGATGGCAGCCCGTTCAATCTCGATCCCAAGACTCTAGTTCCCCTAGTGCGACTGCTAGGCCCACCGTGCCGGCCAACCAAGTTCCCGATCTCAATATTCGAACCGCTAGTGCCTCCAATGCCGATGTCCCCGTTTCTGGATCAAGCGCTCGTCAGAAGACTAAACCGATCGCTGGCGCTGCGATATCTAGGTCGATGGATTCACTACCCAATGAAGCCGGTCAGGTTTGGCGCGAGTACGATATTTCTTCCTACACATCAAAAGTTACATCGGTTGCCAATCCGCAACAGGCCTTGCTTGATTGGATACTTCGCGAGACAGGAAACGAGATGTGGTTTAACGAGCCGCTGGGAATTCTACACGCGACGAAGTCACGATTAATCGTCTACCACACTCCAGAGATTCAATCTGCGGTGAAAGATATTGTCGATCGGTTCGTACGTACTCGAGGGCAGCTACAAAGCTTCAACATTAATTTGGTCACTGTTGGCAATCCCAACTGGCGGTCGGCTGCCTATCCACTATTACAGACTGTTGATGTAGAATCGCCCGGAGTTGAAGCTTGGCTGGTCTCAAAAGAGAATGCGGCGCTTCTGTTTAACCAATTGAAAAGCCGAACTGATTTTAAAGAGCACAGTGGTGGAACTGTCAATTCACATGATGGGCAATCGTTTGTCTTGGAGAAGACCAAGCCTGTTCTTTTTGTAAGATCCATTCGCTGGATGCCCGGACAGTTTCCCGGATACGAACCACAGATGACCACCATCAATGAAGGCTACTCGGTTGGAATCAGCCCGCTGATGTCGTTGGACAATCAGACGGTTGAAGTTGCAATCAAAGCCGATGTTGATCAGGTGGAATCCTTGACGCCAGTTAAGGTGCCTGTTGGCGGCAATAGCGTCGATCTAAATGTACCCAAGGTGATTAGCTGGCGATTGCACGAACGTTTTCGCTGGCCCTCTGATCAAGTGCTGCTAGTCAGCAGTGGCGTTGTTGCCAGTCCTCAGCCTGAATCGGGTAATGGGTTTGGTCCACTGCGTTCAATAGGCTTGGGGTCGGCCAAGCAGAAGTCTGCTCGCTCAGATGCTCTTCTGATGATCGAGTATCGCGGGCCGACCAACAGCGCTAGTATGCCGCGTTCGGCCGGGCGTTCTCGAATGCAACCCTTGACGAATCGTTAGGGTATCCTCTCTCAATCGGGAATCAACGCTTCCTAGATCAGAAATGGCCTCGACCGTCTCGACGGTGGTAGAATTTGACCTAGAATGCGTTTTGATTTATGCCGGATCTCGGCTGCATAAAATTGGTAAATACACAGAAAATGGTCCAACAAAATCGTCGCGTTGTTATCACAGGAATGGGCGCAATCAGTCCGCTGGGGAATTCTATCGAATCTCTTTGGGAGCGACTCAGCACTGGTGCCAGTGGTGTAGATCTTTTGCGATCTATCCCCGTCGAAAACTTTCCTGTGGATATTGGTGGTGAATGCAATGAATTCGAAGGCAAGATCGAAGATT
>CAYTPS010000260.1:0-7472 GCA_964439245.1 uncultured Pirellulaceae bacterium
ATGCTGAACAACGCCACTGGGGACCGTTGTGGAAATTTGTGGCAGCAATAAACATTGAGAGTTCTTCTGCCGCATCGGATGCGCCAGCTATGACCCAGTCGACTGCTACTGTGAAAATGGACGCGAGCTCGATTTACTGTGGCGAAGTAATTTTGGAATGACGCTATGTGTCTTAATCAGCCTGTCACGCTGAACCAAGTTCCGACATGCGTCGCCAAGCGCTCATTTGGCCCAAGTGCATCATGTTGTGGCCTGAGGCGTAAAAATTTTGCACCGAGCCAAGTGTCGGAAATCGTTTGGCCATAGCTTCGGAAGGGTTGGGCTGTTGGAATGCTTCGTCATCGGTCGCCCGTAGTGCCTCAAGCACTTGGTTCCATGCACCGAAGAAGTGGGTTGTGATGGTTCCCATGCTTGGCAACTCGCCATCTGGGTCGTCCTTGCAGACGCAGTCTTTGGAAAAGTTCTGCTCGAATCCTGCCGGTAATGCATCCATCGGTTTGCCAAGATCTTCCATGATCTTGTGTGCGTAGAGGCTCAGGTGCCCATAAATGAAGGCAGGGTGATTGGACTCAATTTGCTTACCGTCGGCTGTAGCAAATCGCCCGAACATTTCCGGCGTGACATCCTTCAACAGGACCTCACCGTATTTCAGACAGAGCTGAAGCGAATCTGCGATTGTGTTTCCGATACTTTGGGACATCGAGTTTGGCCTCTTTAATGTTAACTCAAGAATGCTGCATTATATCCGCAATGGATAGTCAGACGACCGCCCTTGCCCGGCTGTTGATGACAGTTTGGTTTGGGGTGACGAAACACAGTCAAAAAAGAAAAGGCACCCCAATGAATGGGGTGCCCTGCAAGTACTTTCGTGTTTGACGCTGAGCGCCAATGAGGTTTACTGGGAGACTGTGGCTGCTGCTGCCGCAGGGGCAGGCATAACAACAGCGCGGGGCTGCGGTCGGACGGTCACTGCAACGTCCTGACCGTTTCGCACGTTTCGCACGATCATGTTGGCGATCGGTTGGTGGTGGTGTCCAGGGGCAACGTAGGCTTGGACACCAGCGGCTGTTGCTGGTACGGTTCCTCCGCCAAGTGGGTTTGGCGAAACGAATCGGTTCAACATGTTGACTGCGACAAAGCTGTCCGGAGCGTGGAGAAACCCCAAACCGTTGACCGAACGAATCTCATCGCCAATCTCAAGTCCTGCCTGTTGGGCTGGGCTGCCGGGCGTGACCGAAACAATCCTAAGAGTTTTGCCGCCATATGCATCAGAGACTAGCTGAATGCTGAAGCCAAAATAGTATTCGTTTTGCGGCTGAGGTGGTTGTGGTGCGATGACAGGGGCTACGTAATATTCTTGAGTCGCCTGCACTGGAGGCTGTACTTGTGCCGGTGCTGGAACAACCGACTGAACTGGTTGAGGGTTTTGGATCTGTTGAGGGGCCAGAGCCGCTTGTGGCTGCTGAGCTTGAGATTCTACGGCAAATCCGAAAAAGGCCGTTGCTAAAGTTGCAAGTGAAAAAAGTGTGCTCTTGATAAATGTGTTCATTGTTCTCAGTTCCATAAAAGGTTGAAGGTTTTGGCCGCCGTCATGACCGACCGTTGATGGAGAACTTGGTTAGCATCGATCGTGCCAAACCATTTCGCCTCTCGAAAAAATTCACTCAGTTCAATTTTTTGTTGCGCGTTTCATCCATGAAATACCCGTTTGAACTGACACGCACAGATTTTCTCCTCGTTCTAGTCTGGGGACTGACTACTCACATTCTACACATTGATGCGCAGCGTTGTTGGATCGTGTCGCGTTCTTGATACGACCTGATCGAAATGACAACACGATTTGGTAGTCGGGCAAGTCTCTGGGAAAATGCGTGGGTAAACATATCCCTAAAGACAACCGCTTAACACTGGCGAACCTGCGAGATGAATGAGTTCAGAATGAAAATGGGTACAACCGTTCGTTTCGTACTGTCGGTTTGGAGGCATTTTGAAAAATCATAGAAAATCTCGGAAATTCCCAACGCTAACGTAGACATCGCATTGTTTAAATTGTCACAATTTGTCTATCGCCGAATCTTATTTTGTTTTGACTTCGAAAAGGTTAGTGAAATCACCTCTCTGTCAACTGATGTCAATCATTCCTTCATGCAACTTTAACAAGTCTTCGGTGAATTGAGTTCGCCAAATAGATGGGTTTTCTTATTCGCCTCGTATGCGTCGTTCCTCGAAAAAAATGAAACTAATCTCCGGCCTGATCTGTTTGATCGCGGCTGTTTTTGCGTTGGACACGGTTTCATTCAGGCATGGTGTGTTAGATTGCAGCCAAGCCGAGGTACTCGAGGTTGATCTTGAAGAATACATCGCGCTAAAACAACCGCGGCGTCAGCGCGCGTCTAATCGCTCAACCCTTTACTCGGTACAGCCGCCCGTCCTTCTCCGGCGTGTTGAAACTCTTTGCCCGCCAATTACCTTTTCCAGGGCCACCGAGCGCAACCGACTCAACGGTTTCGGTGGCGTCCTGCGCATTTAACCGCAACGCAGTACTCGATCGAGCGCACCAACAGTGTCTTCACGGCGAAATGAACCAACTGGGGCGGTGTGGGTGTTATTCTCTCGACGGCGAGAACTGCCAAAATTTTGACCAGATCTTCGCTTGAAGATGCCCATCTCTATTGGCTTGGGCTGGCGATTGCTTTCCAATACATCTTGTATTTCATGTTGGATCGGAGGTCGATCCGAAGAAGGAATTTTTCGGGTCTTTTTATCTGTTCAACGTCGCGCTGGCAACAGTTTGGCAATGGGCATTGGCGTTGCCGAGGTGCTACCACTTTGGCTAACTGATAAACAAATTTCTCAAAGGTAAAACAATATGCAACGCACTGGCCCCTTAACCATGCTTAGCGAGATCAAGCACTGGAAGACTGATGTGCCGTCGGGCTTGGTTGTCTTTCTGGTGGCGATTCCGCTTTGTTTGGGGATTGCTTTAGCTTCCGGTGGTTCGGCGATGTCCGGCATTATCGCTGGAATTGTCGGTGGACTTATCGTAACCCTGTTTAGTAACTCTTCCTTAGGCGTCAGTGGACCGGCTGCTGGATTGGTGGCGATTGTTGCCCCAGCGATTCTGCAACTGGGCTTCCAGAACTTCCTGTTGGCGGTTGTCTTGGCAGGCGTCATTCAGTTTGTGCTTGGCGTCGTAAAGGCCGGAACAATCGGTTACTACTTCCCGACGTCAGTCATCAAAGGAATGCTTGCCGCGATTGGCCTGATCATTATTCTAAAACAGATTCCACATGCGGTTGGCTATGACAAAGATTACGAAGGCGATATGGCGTTTGCCCAAGCTGATGGCCACAACACGTTTTCCGAGATTTATTACGCGTTCTTGAACCCTTCGATCGGCCCGGTGATCGTCACGCTGGTTTGTCTTGCCATTTTGATATTCTGGCAAACGAAAACAATTACAAAGTTCGGGTGGAGCAAAATCATTCAGGGGCCGCTGGTCGCGGTATTGGCCGGCATTCTACTGAACCTGGCCTTCAGTCCTACTCCGATGAAAATCGACAAGGACCATCTTGTTCAACTCAATCCGGCAACTGCAAAAAAAATCGCAGGAGTGCACGGCGGTCATTCACCGGAGACTGAAGGAGAAGAGTCAGAATCAGGTAGCTTCAAGTTTATTTTTCCGCACTTCAAGCCCTCAGCGATCACCTCATCTGAAATGCAAATTGGTCACGGCTCACACGGCGGCGGTGGCAGTACCAATGCTGCACTTGCGATTGAAGGTGCCACAGAAAAACTGGACGAGTTTGGTGCGAAACTTGCGAAATTGACCGACGAGTCAATTGCAAAAGATCTGAACCCAGTCATCGCCGATTTGCGAAAGTCACTGGGGTCATCGGGTTCCGCCGTTGATGCGACAGACACTCAGCTCAAAACGATGGAGGAAGCCATCGGGAAAGTTTCCGACAAGAGTATCGCCAGCGGCATGATGACCGCTCTTGGTGGGATTCGAGAGGCAATCAAATCCGATACGCCAGATGATGTCTCGGTCTCCCCGTTTCGCGCGGCGACCATGATTTTGATCTGCGCTTTAACGCTTGCGATCGTTGCCAGTCTCGAGTCGCTGCTTTGTGCCGAAGCGACGGATAAACTTGATCCACAGCGTCGACAAACGGACTTGAACCAAGAATTACGGGCTCAGGGGATCGGCAACGTTGTTTCCGGAATGATTGGCGGATTACCTGTGACCCAAGTGATTGTCCGCAGCTCAACCAACATCCAGTCTGGAGCTCAATCGCGATTTGCTTCGTTCGTTCACGGAATCTTCTTGATTGCCTGTGTGATCGCGATTCCTGGCCTACTTGAGCTGATTCCGCTCGCCAGTTTGGCTGCGATTTTGTTTGTTGTAGGGTACAAGCTGGCTCATCCTTCCAAGTTCAAAGAGATGTTCGCGAATGGCTGGACGCAGTTCTTGCCATTTATCATTACTATTGTGGCAATCTTGCGAACGGATCTATTGATTGGAATCGGAATTGGGCTGATTGCCTCGCTGTTCTTTATCCTGCAGAGCAGTTACTTCAAGTCGCTCTGGACCAGCGTACAGGAAGTGGATGGTAGGAAGGTCCATAAACTCACGCTTGCCGAACGTGTTTTCTTTATCAATAAAGGAAATCTTCAGACCGTATTTCAAGAGATCGATTCTGGCAGCAAGGTGATCATTGATATTTCAAATACGGTCTATATGGATCAGGACGTCAAAGATATTCTTGAAGATTTCGAGCGGAACGCGGAGTTCGAGAACATCGAGATCGAATGGATTGAACCGCCACCAAGCGATCAAAAGCGGAAGGATCCCGCACGCGTCCAGGAACTGTTAAACAGTTAGTGGAAGTTAGAAAGGCAGTTCTTGTCAGCTTGCCGAAGTTTAAGATTTCAACGAGCCGGGTTCTTTGGGCCCGGCTCGTTTCGTATCCATTAAGAGTTGATTTTGTAGCAAAGAACTTTATCTCCCTCGCGCAGATATAGCTTCCCGTCCAAGATCACGGGGTGAGCCCAGCTGGGACGATCTCCGCTGCCGGGAACTTTGAAGCTACCTTTCTCAGTGAAGGCATCTGGATTGGCTTCCACCAAGGTCATCGTTCCGTCACTGTACCGGATGTAGAGATGCCCATCTGCGGCAGCAATGCTTGCGGATTTTTTCCCGGATCCGCGTGACTTCCATTTGATTTCGCCCGTCATTAGATCGGCGCAAAATGGAGTGCCTTTATCATCGGAGTCTCCGTAAACGTGATCGCCAACCAGCACCACACCACCGTGTTTATTGGAGAGATTTTTCTTTAGTCCGTAAACCGTTTCCACTGAGACCGTTTCGCCTTGAGCAACTTGACGAAGTAGCGCCCCGCCGCGTTTGTAACCCACCGAAATGAAGACAAGGTCATCGCGAATAATCGGCGTCGGTATTACGGCGGTAGTTTTGTCTATGTCATAGGTCCACAACAGTTTTCCGTCTTTGGCTCTAACGCCCATCGCTCCACTGCCGGTCATCTGCACGTAGACACGGGTACCACCAATTTCAGAAATCACAATGGAGGAATGGCCCGCACCACGATCACCTTCCCGCGGCGTGGACCAAATTGTGTTTCCGGTTAATTTGTTTAATGCAACCATCGTGTTTTGAGGGCCGCCGGGCGTACAGACCAATAGATAGCCAACGATCAAAACCGATTCGCTGTACCCCCACATTTCTGCCTTTTTACCGGCAAATTTTGCCTTGAGATCAACCCGCCATTTTTCTAGCCCGTCATTGGTGTCGACGCAAAACAGCGTACCGGCGGGCGTAATCACGTAGACGCGTTCATCGTCGACCGTTGGCGTTGAGCGCGAGCTCTGCCAAGTGGGTTTGCCTTTGGTCCATGGTGCCCCTGTTTTTGTACTCCACAGATGCTTTCCATCAGCAAGGTTGAAGCAGCTGAGATACTCGTCTTGGTCACTTTTGATGGAGAGACCGTCCCCCAAAGTGAAGAACTTTCCATCGGAAATGGCAACGCCAGCATAGCCACGTCCAACCCCCGCAGCTTCCCAAAGCAGTTCCGGTCCTTCCGCTGGCCATTGCTCCAACAGATCGGTGTCGGGCGCGACAGCCGTTCGATCACTTCCTCGGAATGTTGGCCAATTATCATCCGCCTGCAATGGCCGCGCTGAAGGGACAATCTGCGAGAAACAAAACAGCACAATGCAAATCAACATCGTGCGTGCGGGGGGAATCATTAGTAATGTTCTCATCGAAGGCTCCGGTATTCTCGTTGGTAACGGTAGGCTGAATTCAACAGTATACCAAATACTCGTTCGGCTTGTTGTTTGCCGCCAATGAAAACGGACTTCCCAAAGAGGTGAGGTTGTTCGCAATTACTGCAAATTAGAGTAGCATGCCACTATGTTTAGTTTGCGTTGTACTGTCCGAAACTGCGATGAGTTGCTTGAGCGTCGTGACGCTGGTTTGTTCTGTGCGTCCGGCCATCACTTTGATCGGCCCAAGGGCGGCTACTGGAATCTGACTCAGCCGCAGGACAAAAAGTCACTTGATCCTGGAGACAGCGATGAAGCTGTAATGGCCCGCCATCGTTGGCTCGAGCGCGGTCATGCTGAAGGCCTGATCGAGGCGATTCGGCCATGGTTGACATTGCAGGCAGGCTTAGGGGACTCGTGCGATTCAATCGTTAAGCCGAGAACCCTGGATTTGGGCTGCGGAGAAGGTACCTTCGGTCCTGCCCTGTTTGCGGAATCGCCAGATGACTATTGTGGCATTGATCTTTCACGCCGAGCGATCAAATTAGCGGCCCGTCGCTGGCCAGAGGCGACTTGGGTATTGGCCAATGCTGATCGTGTGTTGCCAGTGAACGACAAGAGTATTGGACGAGTGGTTTCACTTTTTGGGCGACGGCCTGTCAAGGAGATCGCGCGTGTGCTAACCGACGACGGTATCTGCGTTGTGGCTGTTCCCGGCGAAGAGGATTTGATCGAGCTACGGGCTCAAGTCCAGAACGAGGGGCATCGCCGCAGTCGCTGGGAGCAAGTGGTCGAAGAGATGCACGCTGTTGACTTGGAACTGGTTGAGCACAAATTGTGGATGCATCGAGTTGATTTGGATGTTGACGAAATCACTGACGCTTTGGCAATGACTTACAGGGCCGTTCGTAAATCACAACAGGAACGATTGGCGGCTGTGAATGGCACCAGCGTTACGTTGGCTGCCGATTTGATGTTGTTTTGGCCGAAGCAGTAACGGAACGCTCAAACAATCAAATTTCCTTGTATGTCAGATGTAATCGTTTTCAAGTAAACAAGGCCCAATCGCAAGTTTTGTTGAAAGTTTTCGATAAAGATTTGCTGCGGCGGGGAATATCTGATACATTTATCGCCGCAGGCATCTAGTTATTGGATAAATGTATGTTCCATTGCACTGCAAAGTATTT
>CAYTPS010000261.1:0-7466 GCA_964439245.1 uncultured Pirellulaceae bacterium
AACTGCAACGGGTTTTTTTATGCCCTGAGTTGTAGAACAGTTGTCCCAACTGTTTAAAGCTTATCTGACTGCATCGATCAGTGCGTGACGAAACAGAAACGCCGAGGCGCGGAGAACGCAGAGTTCAGGTACGAGCATTTCCTCTGCGCTCTCCGCGCCCCCGCGGCTTGAAGATGGCAGCCCGATGGACTGCCGAAGCATAAGACGCAGATATCTAAGGGCTGTTTTGACCGAGGTTGGGCTCACTTTCGAGCTTTTCTCCCTATTCGACGTGGTCTACAATCAATTACAGGAGAAAACCAATGCAAATGACAGCCGTATTTATGCCTTGCCCCGAAGGTTATATCGGGTTCATCGAAGAGCTTCCTGGCGCAAACACCCAAGGAGCGACGCTGGAAGAGACTCGTGAGAATTTAAAAGAGGCCGTTCAATTGGTCTTGGAGACCAATCGCGAGCTGGCGAAGCAATCAGTCGCTGGAAAAGAAGTCTCGCGCGAGCCCTTTGACCTTTCGGCACAATGAAACTCCGGGATCTAGTTCGCCACCTCAAAGATCACGACTGCCAACTTCTACGTGAAGGCGGGAACCATTCCATTTATGTGAATCCTGCAAACGATCAAATCTCAGCGGTACCACGCCACCGCGAGATCAACAATTTTCTTGTTCGAAAAATCTGCAAGGATTTAGGCATACCGGCCCCTTGAGCAGATTGGTTGATTGAGAGATAAGACTCTCCAAAGGTGACCTTTTCTATAATCGAGACAGAAGACTAATACATCAAAGCGCAGAGTGAGTTACGAGATTTGGAAACGCGACTTTCCAGATTACAGGAAGAGCATCCAAATGGCGAAAAAGGTTTCACCAAAGCCGGCGTGCGAAAAATGATTGCTAGACTTCACGAAGAACTAGCAGTTTTTGAAGCTCAAGCCTCGCCGGCGCAGCCAAAAGCGTGGGCGCTTGCGGAGACTAGTGCCGAAGGTCGCTTCGGAAAAACAATCTACAATGTCCCCTTTGGGTTCACCCCCCTTTGGGTTCACCCCTACGATTGCGTCGGACGGCCAATGCAAACAGCGCGACTATCCAACCGACCCCGCTCGATGGCTCGGGAATGGCACTTGCTGACACCAGTGCGGATTGCCTCAAACTACCAAGCCCATCGCCGTTGAATGAAATTAGTGCCGGGAAGGCAGTTTGATCTTTTGGGTCAAGAGGTTCATCGATTCCCATGATGATGAATCTGGTCACATCAGAATCAAATTGTGAAAAATTAAATTCGGTGTTCGCTGAGAGCAAAAAGGCGTCGCCGAATTCGCCTGAGTCAAGATCAAAAATCGAGATTAAATACTCGTCATCACCGCCGATTTGTGGGGCAAGAAAGGTTGCAAAACTTTGGCCTGCTTCAGGGTTTTGCAGTTCGTATTCGTAACCAACGGCGACATCGGGATCAAATACGATCTTATTCGACAGGTCGAAATTATCAAAAACCCAATCGGTAGCTCTCCCAAAACTACTCTCACCGACCTCAACTCGCATCGGTTCGTTAAGCGAAGTCGCCGAATCAGGCAATTCGAAAATCCCGGGAACTTCTGCCAATGGTAAGCGACCGTCCTCCCTAAAATTTGCGATGACTTTCTCCGCGTCAACGATTAATTCAGAGCTGTTGACGCGATAGGTCGCATTTATCTGTAGTTCTAGGACATCCAGGGTGCCCACAACTTGGGGGTCAAAGAAATCGTCAATAAGTTCACCATTCGAGGGAATGGACGGGTCCACTATGTCGAAGGGATAGAAGATGTCACTCCCTGCGAACGAAAGATCGATGAAGCCATCGGTATCAGTTGGACCAAATGTAGGGGACAACTGGCTTGATAAGCCAGCGACGAGTCGGTCAAGGCCATTTGTGAAAGTCCCAACAGTTGCATTTTGAAAATGCAATTCAGGCGATACCTTCAACACCGGCGGTTCAATTCCGAAGAAATCATTGTTGTCAGTTAAAAACTCGCCGTTATTCAGATAACTCGAAACGTCAGGGCTCGCGTCAGGAGACAACGATGTCGGGCTTTCGAAGTTGAAGTCGGTCCGCACGGTCCCAAAACCTCTCGGACCACCACCATTAAAAACAGTGAAACTACCTCCTTCGACCGGCCCAACACTTGCCACATTGGTACCACGCTCTGAAAATTCAACTGCCAAGTTTCCACCATCTACAAAGGAGCCTGAATCCACTCCGGTACTGCCGTCATAAATCCAGTTGGCACGAATCGATCGATTATTTCGAAAGAAATCAGTTAGCGGCAGAGAAAAAAGGTCTCCATCGCCAATTGCAGTATTGTTGAATCCAAGTGAAAACGGGGTAGGGTCAGAATCGGCACCTCGATAAATTTCTCCAGACATGACCCCGGTAACCGAATCCAGCATCCCTTCAAGTTCAAGCGATCCAAATTGTGCAACGGACTTGGGTAGAGGCAAGAGACCAAACGTGAAGACAATCGAAGCGGCGAAAAATATCGTTGACCGACTCATATGAACAATGACCTTCCCATAAGAAACACGTGTGAAGTGAGGTGACCACGTTGCCCATCGAGCGTTGATATACCTTACTTAGATTCATACTGACTACCCTACCAAAAAGAAAATACCCTGCGAGACAAATTCTTGGCAAAGTTTGATAGGCGCGATGACTTCCACGGAGAGATCTAGTAGCGTTTTTACATAAGGTACTTCGCTGGGGTCAGCCTTATTATTCGTTTTTCAGTGTTTGGCAACGGAAGAACTCCTTGGCAATTGGGGCTGCGATTGCGAGAAAAGCTAGGGGGCAGAATCCTAGCGCGATATACCACGTATTTGTGATAAAATAGAAGTCGATTTCTGCCTGTTGAAAGAGAAAAGGGGACATTGGGCAAGAAAGGGGGCTACGCTGGGGTCAGCCTTGTTATTCGTTTTTCAGGCGCAAGGCGATAGAGAAATTCTTTAGCCATTGGAGTTAGTGTTGGCGAGAAACCTCGGGGACAATTTCTTGGCGGGACATTCTAAGCATTTATGATAAAATAGCGGTCGTTGCTTGCCTGCCTTTCACGTCCAAGCGCCCCAGCGCCCGAGTCACCCAATGATCCGATTACGATTTGCCTGTGTGGCCCTGACGCTTGTTCTAGTTGCTTGCTTCGCTTCTTCCAATTGTGCTCAAGCTCAGACTGACAATTGTCGCTTGGTAACGCAGGGCTCGCAAATTGTGAACGCTTCCAATGGCGAGCCGGTGATTCTACGAGGGGTGGGCCTTGGAAATTGGCTGCTGCAGGAAGGGTACATGTTGCACCCGCAAGGCTGTGCGGGCTGTCCTGCGACTCAATGGCAAATGAAGTTGCAGTATGCCAATGAAGGATTCAGCTTGAATCAAGTCGAAACCTTCTACCGCAGTTGGCGAGATAATTTTATCACCGAAGCGGATATCGAGTTCATCCATTCGCTGGGGTTTAACTGTGTCCGTTTGCCTCTGCATTACGATTTGTTTCTCACTGACCAGCAACGGGCCGTTCGCAACAATGTTATCTTCAACCCGATCGGCAACCACGACGGGTACAAAGCTGCGTTGGCTCAGTGGTACGCCGATGGTGATTTATTCGTGGACGCGGATCTTGACGGCTTCGAAATGATCGATCGACTTGTCGGTTGGTGTGGTGCGCGCGGGATGTATGTGGTCTTGGACATGCATGCGGCTCCAGGAGCCCAGGGGGCGGAGCTGAACATTTGCGATGGTTTCTTCGGCAACAATCTTTGGGAGTTTCCCGTCTTTCAGGATGTGCTGAACGAATTGTGGTGGAGCATTTCCAACCGCTACAAATCCGAGCCTCGAATTGCGATGTATGAATTTGTAAATGAGCCCAACAGCGTGCCCGGCGGTGGACAGGCCATTCATGCGTTGACGCAAAGATTGATCAATACCGTTCGAGACAATGATGACCCACACCTGATTTGTATTCAGGGCGATGCGTTTGGAAATTTTTACAACTATCTTGAGCCGTTTACGTTTTCGCCGAACTGGGGGCTGGTCTACAGTGCCCATCGCTACCAAATCGATTTGAGTGATGATTTTGGTAACGTAGGACACCCGAATCAAATCAATCGCATGGTCGACATGATCAATTTTCGCGACACACATAACGTGCCTATTTGGGTGGGGGAGACTGGTGAGAATTCAAATGATTGGTTGACGCAGAATATTGCCAACATCGAATCAGCCGGTATTGGTTGGTGCCACTGGACGTATAAACGCCATGATGTCTTTGAAAACGCCGCTTTGATGCGTATCGGTGGAAATTACCCTACCGACGGAATCGGGGTGACCGGTGCAGTATTGAACAATATCAAATTCGAAAATTGCATCCCTAATTCCAATACGATCATGGCGGTGACCGCCGGGCTGCCTGATCCAAGCACAACTGGATGTTTCGACAATGGAATTCAGCCTCCCGTTGGTGAAACGATTTGGATCGCGTGCAACACAGGCAACTACGTCTCGAACTCTGACGGCCAGTCGCCGATGCAATGCAGTTTGAATGATGTGATGCCGGAGGGCCTTTTTACAGTCGTTGACGCTGGCAATGGCAAGATTGCCTTGCGAGGATCAAACGGTTTGTATGTGTCGTCGGAAAACGGGCAAGGGCCGATCTTTTGTAACCGCAACAGCATTGACTGGTGGGAGCGCTTTGACTGGGTTGAATTTGATGACGGGACGATCGGGTTTCGTGGAAACAACGGACGCTACATTTCGTCCGAGAACGGTGGAGAAATGACTTGCAACCGGGATCGCGCTGACGCTTGGGAAAAATTCAGCTATGGAATTCAGGGCGACGTCAATTGCCTACTGGGGGACTGTGACCAAAACGGGGTCGTGAACTTTGAGGACATACCGGCGTTCATTGCAATTCTTCAAGCCGGCACTTCTCTCAAAGAAGCGGATTGCAACCAAGACGATGCCGTGAATTTCGCGGATATTCCTGCATTCATCGCTATTCTCGCGGGCAACTAGTGATTGTGTTCAACTCACTGAATCGCAAAAAGGTCTTCCCGGCAGTCAACAATGAACTGCGTCCTGCGTCCCCTTTTATTCCCCGGTGTTTTGACCAAAGGGCCAACGACCGACAAGCCGCTACCAATCCTTGATTGGGCATCGAGGAAAGACGCATTTTAAAAATGTAAACCACCGAGCGAATTGTTGGTCCGGAGTGCTTGTTTTCAAATGGACTCGTTTTTGTATCGTTCTCTTTCGGTGTCTTCTTGACGCACCCGTTGCTTTGCGTGGGAGGCTTGACTGCCATCGCAAATCACTGTGTTGTTTTTGCCGATATTCTTGCCACAATATCCAAAGTGTCACCTCATGGTTTGGAAAATTTTGTGGTGCGTTTGATTACGACGACAAATTTATCGCCAACGTGATTTGGAAACAATGTTTTGTCTATCAGTTGTTTCAACAGTCTTTTTCGTTTTCACCATTACTGTTGTCAGAATGTAACACGTTGACGAAGAGGACTTGTCAACGAAAGGGGCTCGGACGAAAAGTGGGCTAAGAAACCTAACTGAAAGAACAGGTAAGAAAATGGTAGCAAACCAGGAACTAGATAATAAAGCAGCGATCATGATCGTCATCGAACATCTTGGCGACGTTCAACCGGGACAAAAATGTTCCGCCGTGTTCTTCGACCGGGAGAAGATAAAACGGGAGAGAGAGTTTCACGCCAATTTGTACAGCCAAAATGGTGTTAACGATCCTGACACCCTTCATGCAATGGTGGAAGCCAATGTACCCAGCGCCCCTTATTGGGTGGTTTCGATCAAACCGGCCGAAGGAGCCTATGGGCAACCGCGTACTCTCAGAGTGGACCATCGAACGAGGAAGGTTCTGCCTGAACGATCTTGATGGCGAGAAACGAAAAATGCGAACGGGTTCCTATCAATTCAGGCAACCGAATAGCCCACCGAAGTGAATGTTCACGGCTTTTCGGTGGGGCAGTATAGATAAGAAACAGGCCCGGAAGAACTCCAAGCCAGTTTTGTGTTTTGACGATTTGCCTCTTTTTTGATTTTAGCCATCAAGCAAATTCAAAAACTGTTCTACGTTGGCAAACTTCGCAGGGGTTACACCCGTGGCAGGATCGTAGTTGTAGCCGTGGTACTCGGTTTGAAAATAGTGATTGAAAGTAACCGCATAATCCTCGTACGGATTGGTCGTCGCGTAGTACCAGAAAAAGTTATCTGCGGTGTCGTTGTAATACCAATTTCCGTCGCGCGATAAAGTGTCACCAGGATCCTGAGTTGTGTCCCAATTGCTGATCGCACGAAAATCGTTGATAAACCGGTTTTCATATTGCTCGTCGAAATTATGCCCAATCTCGTGGTAGACAATTTCATCAACGTAGTAAGGATACGCTGTAAACGCGTCTGCGGCGATTCCTATGATTGGCAAGTACCTATAGTTTACGCCGGCCGCATTCAAGCTTGTGTTAAACTTAAATAGCCAATTAGATTCATCACTTGAATATCTCAGCAGGTTCGCATTAGAAATATGTAGATGAAGGTTTCTCAGACTCGCATCGACAAGCTGCACTTCGTCATCAGCCCACGTTTGGCCGACTAAGAGATTTCCAGTGACTGCTGGAGTAAGATTATCTACGATCAAAACTTCTACATCTTCGTTACTTAAGTCCGTGATCGTGTCCAACACTACCGGCGTTCCCGTGGACCCTTCGGCGAAGGTTAAGAAACGATCGTCGTTTTCGCCGCCAGCCAAGCGGTCCCCCCCACCAACGCCGCCGAACAATCCGTCTCTACCCGCCCCGCCATAGAGCTTGTCAATTCCGGAGTCGCCATAAAGAGAATCGTTATCAGCTTGGCCTGCGACAATATCGTTTCCAGCACCGCCATTGATTACATCATCTCCATTGCCTCCGTACAGAAAGTCATTGTCCCCACCGCCCTTGAGGGTATCTTTTCCGTCTTCGCCATAAATCCTGTCGCCACCATCATCTCCGCCGATGATGTCACGGCCGTTGCCACCGTAGAGCCTGTCTGCTCCATCGCCACCACGAAAGATGTCATCTCCATCTTCTCCATAGATCCGATCAGCACCGACCTCTCCCCGCAAAAAGTCATTGTCGTCGCCGCCCAATAGTATGTCGTTGCCAGCCCCTCCATTTAGCTCGTCTTCACCTGCGTCACCTTCGAGCCTGTCATTGCCGCTATGACCGTTGAGAATATCGACTCCAGCGCCACCATAAATCTTGTCGTCGCCATTGTCTCCGCCGATGGCATCAAGGCCGTTACCACCATATAGCCTGTCGTTGCCATCCCAACCGCGAAGGTTGTCATCGCCATTTTCTCCATAGAGCTTGTCACTACCGAACTGCCCTCGCAGAGTGTCGTCACCAGCACCGCCCAAAAGGATGTCGTTGCCGTAGCCTCAACGCAATTCGT
>CAYTPS010000262.1:0-7450 GCA_964439245.1 uncultured Pirellulaceae bacterium
ATGACGAAAAAGCCGAAAGCGTGATCCGCTACCGCGACGACGAAGCGGTGCAAAAACGTGTTGCGTAACATAGGCTGCCTCGGCCACCAATTGGTCAATGCGGTTTCGAAAGACAGCAAACGCACCAATAGACGGGATGGCCACAATCAATCCACCCACCGTCGTCACCAGCGCCTGATAGATTCCCTCGGCCAACTGCGGCGCAGAGGCTGTACCTTGTGTTGAGGCCACGTTCTGAAACGCGATGATCATTCCAATGACCGTTCCCAGCAGGCCAATCATTGGTGCGATATTTCCAATAACCGACAAGTATTCAATTTTTCGAAACAGACGCGCCGATTGCTCAGCCAAAGCGTCCTCGATTGATTTCTCAACCGCGTTCCAACCGAACTCAAGCTCGGCAATTCCGTGCATGAGAACAAAAGAAAGAAAGCTAGGCTTTTCTCTGCAGGCCTGTTGGGCACCTCGAATATCTCCGGTGGTCAAACACTGCCGAACGAGGTCGGCCAACCCCTCGGGCATAAGATCAGCCCGCCGGATTGTCAAAAAGTGATCGACAATCAGGTAGGCCGAATAAACTGACAATGACAACAAAAGTAGGATAATGATGACACCCACCGTGCCACCGGAAAATAGGATTTGAAGAAACCCCTTCGGTGCGACATCGGCCGCTGCTGCCTCTTGTGCCAGAATCCAGACGGGCAGTCCACTCAATTGAAAAACGAAGTTCATAAAGATCTTAAACAGGTGGGTTCGGTTTGAGTCAGTCCCCAAGGTTGGCCTCTATGGCCCATGGTGACTGAGGGTACTTTGATCTGAGTTCTTCGACCAAGGAAGCGGCGACTTGCCTGCGGCCCTTATTGTGCAACAAATTGGCGGCGCGGTACAACGCCGGTGCTGCGATAATCTCTTGGTCTGGATGCAAAATTGCGATTCGCATGAAGTCTCGCAGCGCTAAGTCATTCATCGCCTCCCCTGAAGTAGCCAGCGCGATGGTATACAGAGGACCAGCCTTTGCGGGTTGCGGCATGATGGCCAACCGCCGCCTCCAGACGTTCAAGCGTTTGGCGTTAACTGCTTTCTGTTGACGCCACAGTTGACCGACAGCCAGTGCAGAAATCGTTGGGTTGAGGTCGGTTGCCAATTCTTCCAAAACCGGTCGAGCATCCTGTGGCCGAGACGTCATCAACCACGATGCGGCAACTAGGCTTACAGCAGGCAAATCACTGCCCGCACGACCACTCGATTCCAACCACTGTTGCGCTTTGGCAGCCGAAGGAAGATTACCTGCCGATTTACCAGTTTCCCAAGGCAGTGGAGCCAAATGCAAAAAGCGACTTTGCGGATCGCTACTTACCAGACGAGAGAACGACTGCGCGGCCGCAACATGCTGCCCGAGCGATTGTTGCACTCCAATGAGTTTGGCAAGGATAATGTTTTGTGCCCATGGCCGGCGTTCTTGCTCGAGTGCCGCGTCCAAACTGCCAGCGGCATCAGCAAGTTTTCCATTTTCGATTTGTGATAATCCTTCGGCGTATTCGGGCGGCCAACGCGTCTCGATTGAGGCAATTTGATCATTGTCGATTTCGCGAACGCGTCCTGCCTGGCTCAACTTCAACGACACACCAATCCACTCAATGATCTCTCCTTTTCGCCTAAGGTTCCCGCCGTCAGATTTTTTCTCGATGACGATGTCCAACCCGGCAGCGTCCTGGCCACAGGCGTTGTTCGCACCGGCGATCATTGATGCCACGAAAAGCGCGCAGAAGATCAGCATCAAACATAATTTTTGGGCCGAAGATCTCATGAAGTTTTTATCAGTCTCTGCGCTGGTGATGGCAAACGTCGATCGTACCAAAATGCTGGCACTTGCCTGAGCCAGATTTCCATCGGTTTTCCTCGCTATTTGCCGTTATTCCCCAATCTTTTTGGGTTTCCGTGCTGGCAAAAAAGAATTTCCAGAGATTTATCAGGGCTGTGACCAGAGGTGTCACGGGGCTTGCCAATGATTATCACAGACAAATGAAAAACATTCCATTTCAGGTAACTGACAATGATCAAGCCCATCAACAGCCCAGTTCTTTCTTCTGCTAAACCTCGCTGCGGTCTGCAAAAAGTTTCCGAGATAATTCCACGACTCATTCGGCAATATGAAATTCAGGCGGAGATCACGCGTGCCCGGCAAGAAGAAGCAGAAGCCAAGGAAGCCGCAATGTTGGATGCGGCAATGCTGCGTCAGGCAAAAGAAGCCCTGTTCGAAGACGACAGTGAAGCTTGGATGCAAGATCCAATCAAGGTGCCGGCACTCGCACACAATGATTCGGCTGATCAGGCCAACCCCATCACAAACGCAGTGCAACAATCCTTCAGTTGGTAGGTCATCATTGATTCTTACTACTAGGAAGGCCGTTCCGGCACCCTACTGGCTGGAGGATTCTATAGTGCCGTCAGAATTCAGATCGAAGTCGATTATCTGCTTTCCGGCAATCACCGTTGCAGTTAACTCACTGTTTCTATTGTAGGAACTGGGCAACTCGACGGAACCAATCGGTAATGCTTCGGCTTCGCCATCACCGAAAGCTTCTAACATTTGAATTCGAACAACTTTTTCACCTGTCGTTACGCCCGACTGCTCTGAATTAAACATCAATGAGTATTCACCACTGGCGTTCGTTTTGCCGCTAGAGAAAGTCTCATCGGCAGATTCAAAAATGATGTTTGCATGAGCCAGCGGCTGTTCATCTAGCCGAATCGTCCCCGAGACTTCGGCCAAACCTAAGCTCGCGTAATCCGGTACAGGTTGTTGGTTACAGCCCCAAACGGGCAGCATGCCGACGCAACAAAGAACTAGCCCGATAAGCTTCTCGCATTTTTTCCGTTGAAAATTCGTCACGGCCTTTGATCCTTTATTGATGAGCCGCACCTTGGGCTACTGCGCGACTTCAACCTCGCCACCGTTTCTTGAAAACGTCGCCTGATAAACGGTCGTTTCAACGTCAGATGAAATAAAGTGTGTCGATCCATCTCCCCGCACCACGTTCATGCCTCCAATATGGTAGCTACCAAAAGATATTTCGATCAGTGCTCCATGCAACGACGGATTGGTAATACGGGCATTCATTTCAACCATTCCCGAACCAACCACTTCTGAGAAATCATGCCCGCCGGTTCCCCCGCCAGTCGAGACATTGTCACATTCAAACTCGCTGATATTGGGCGACCCTATAAACCAATGGTCCGTCGAATTACCATCTTTTTTGAACCTCGGGTCAGTCCGTGATTCGGCGAGCAGCACCGTGTTAGACAATCCGTCGCTGATGACACCGAACTCTGTTTTACTACATCCCCAGAAGACTCCGTTGGGATTGCTATCGCGCGTGGAAACTGAATCAGGTAAACTGGGCCCGCTATCGCCGCGGACATTGGAACCAATATTCGCGCGGTAATCAGCTGGGACTCGATCTTTGACTCCGTTGTGGTCGTAGTGATCATCAATCGGAGAGGTCGGACAACGCGCGATAGGAACCACTTGGGCAGCCGCGATCTCATTTACTCCGCTGGTCCAGCTGGCTCCCGGTACAATTGAGTCATATAGGTTTTGCTGTTCGATAAACGGAAGAATCTCGACCCCCCAAGTGAACCCGTCCTCACTCCACCCCGATGGCAAATGCTGTTGAGCCGATTCGAAGTTGTGCATCGACAAACCAAGCTGGCGAATATGATTTGCACAAGTAATTCTGCGGGCGGCTTCGCGCACCATCTGAACGGCCGGCAATAGCATCGAGATCAGAATCCCAATGATCGCAATGACAACCAATAATTCAACTAGCGTGAAACCTTTATTCAATCGCCTGCTTGATCTGGTGAACATGAGAGACATCTTTGGTGAAGAAGCGGCAAGGTGGGAAATGGTTCTTGTTCGTAGAACGACTGTTAGCAGTATAGCCCGTAAAGTGACCAAATTTGGACGAAAACCGGCGTAGTGATAGTCTTTCGAACCGCTTCACTCAAAAAAGACTAAGGATTTGGAGTCGGCAACCCACCAGAAGAACGGGCGTTCATCTTCAAAAGTTTCTTTGCTTCAGTGCGGAACAGAAACAACCCTTTAGACTCAACTATCTTTTGCAAGATCGGTTTTGCCTGTGCAAACTGCCCGCTCTCGGACAGCATGTAGCAAAGAATAAATGTAACCTCCGCATTGAGGTTTGGTTGCTTGGCGACCGTTCCCAGAATAGCTTTTGCAGCGTCCAACTGGTCTGTCTTCAGCAACACATAGGCCAACGAGCTCACAGCGCTCACGCTGGCCGATCTACCTTGAGCCACTTGCCGGGCCAAATTGACAGCTAGATCTTGCTTCTCCTTTACCGGGCTGTGAGCCAAGGACAAGGCATACAAATTGGCGTAATCAAAGTTGGTTGGGTTATCTGATGACAAACGTTTGAAATGGTTTTCCGCAATCGCATAGACACCTTGGGCAAAAGCGACCTTACCACGCAATTCGCGTGACACGTTAGTATCGCCCTTGATCTTTTCGAGCGCCTTAATTGCCGACAAAGTAGCAGGAAAATCTTCTTGGTTGATCAACCACTTGGCAAGCGCCAATTGGACTTGAGCATCGTCGCTCCGCTCACCAGCAGCTCTCTTGAGCAGAGCCCCCGCTTCATCGGTCTTCCCCTTGGCTTGCAACCAGGATGCAAGAGTCACTTCGGCAGGTCGAAGACTCCCATCGGATTGCCGATCTATCTCCCTGAGGTAACCGAGAGCCTCGTCCATTTGGCTGGCTTCAAATGCAACCTCCGCTCTGGCGACCAATGTTTGCGGTTCTTGGGGCGCGATTGCCACTAATTCGGCGACAGCCGCTTTAGCGTCATCCATTTTGCCACGTCCTTTGGCAACTTGGTATTTTGCGTCATAGTAACGACGCTTAAAATGATCGATTTGAACGCTGGTGAATGCGCCGTCGCTACTTTGAATCGCCAACAGCGCTTTGTCGGCCAGCGCGTCCGCATCAGTAACCCGGTTCTGCCCCAACGCTAGTCTGGCGAATGAGAAGTAAACATCGGGATATTCGCTGTTGGAAATAGCGGTTGCTTCCAATAACCGCTTGCCAGAATTACTATCGCCCACAGCGTAAGCCATCGCCGCCAACAGCAGTTTTGTCGGAGGAACACGACTGTCGGCCGCTTCAAGTTTCTCCAACGCTTTTTGAGCCTCTTTCAGTTTCCGATTCGAAAACAACATCGCCACTTCTTTCAATGACGCTTCAAGTTGTGAACCGGGCTCGATCTCTCCAGGAATCATCTGCCCCAGCTCTTTGAAGACCCCTTCAAACATTCTATTGCCGTTGCTGTCGGGGGCTCCTTGAGCAGACACGGAATTGGTTTGCGAAAAACAGTAATGCGGTAACGCCACTGCCACGGCGAACATGCACGGTAGGGTCCACCGCAAACAAGCCACAAATATCGACGAATTTGATTTAGGTGATGGAGAAAACAAAGAACTGCTCCCAAAGGCTTAACTTGCACAACCCTCGGCGAGGGGTTGGCAAGACTTGAATTGGCTAACTGTGACTCATACCTGCACCGGCCTCAATTTAGCTGATGATCGAACCCTTCGGCTCAACATTGAATCAAGAGACGGATTCCATGTTAATCGCATTGAGAATGTCTGAGGTCGCTTTCGACTTATTCAAAACGTAAAAGTGGACTCCCTCAACACCGCGGCTGATCAGATCTGCTGTCTGTTCGACCGCCAATTCAACACCGGCCTTGTATTGATCCTCGGCTTCATCACTTTTGGAAAGTGCGTCAGTGAACTTCGCAGGTAGTTTCGCCCCGCACATCGAGGTAATCTTTTCAATCTGTTTCAGACTGGTCACCGGTAACAACCCCGGAACAATCGGCACATCGATTTTGCGGGCTCTACATTGGTCGCGAAACCGATAGAAATCATCGTTGTCATAAAATAGCTGCGTAACGACAGCATCCGAACCCGCGTCGACTTTACGCTTCAGATTGTCCAAATCAATCTCTGGACTGACAGCCTCTTTATGAGTTTCAGGATATCCGGCGACCAATACACCGAAATTTGAGAACTCGGCGCGAATCAACTCAACCAATTCATTGGCGTACTGCAAGCCGCCCTCGGCTTGAGTGAACTCCGTTTCGCCTTTGGGAGGGTCACCTCGCAGTGCCACAATGTAGTCAACACCTTGGTCGGTTGCTTTTTGCAAATAGCCCCGCAAGTCATCTTTACTGCTACCGACAAGCGTCAAATGCGACGCGACCGGAACATTGAATTGGCGTTTAACTTTCTCGATGATCTCAAGCGTCTTGCCGCGCGTGGATCCCCCAGCCCCGTAGGTGCAGGTAATGAACTCAGGAGAAAACTCCATCAGCCGCGCAACGTGCTCGTACAAACTTTTCTCACCCGCTTCGGTTTTGGGTGGGAACAGTTCAAACGAAATTGTAAGTTTGTCTTGCTTAAAAAAGTCTTGGAGAGACATGCAACAGGATTCCAATTGATTGATATAGGCCAGCTAAGATGCCGGATACATTTTAGTGGGCGCAACCGGAATCAACAGGGCGAAGACGTGCCAAATTGACACTGGAGGAGAAATTTTGGTGTGGCATGTGAAGAGCGGCCACTCCTGTTTGCGTTTCAAACCGGCGGTGAACCTATCCCACTTTACCTGACTAGAATTCCAGCTGATCAGCCGTTAGTCCGTCGGGACGCTGGTCATCGGTCATTTGGAACATGTCGTGAATCAATTGGCAATCACATTCACGTTGCTCGACGTTTCGACGGCCAAACATGCGGCGCTGCGTCGTGATGATGACCTCCGGCGGCAGCAAACCCATCTGACCAATCGATCGAGCATAGTTAACAAACGACGGCACGTTGGTCGTCGCCATGCCGTACACCATACTGCCCACACCAATGAGTTTGCCTGTAAAAATGCTGGTGTTGATTGCCGTTTTTGCGTAGTCGCCAATCAAACATCCGACGAACTGCATCCCGGTCGCGATCTTTTCTTGTTCGTCCACCAAAGAACGCATGTTGACCGTTCCATAAGTGTTTTTTAGATCACTGTTACAGGTACCCGCGCCAAGGTTGATCCAGCTCCCAAGATAGCTATGGCCGAGAAACCCGTAATGCTGTTTATTGCTGTAGGGCTCGACCACGACGCCTTCAATCTCGCCCCCCATTTTGCACGTGTGGCCGATTGAGACGCCATCCTTAATAGAACTGTGCTCACTTATTTTGGAACCCGGCCCAACGTACACTGGACCGCGAAAGTAAGTGAACGGACCGATCTTACAACCGGCATCAATCACGACGGGACCTTCGCTGCAGTCAAACACGGTGCTCTCAGGAATTGTCGCCGGCGATTTTTTTGACAAAAAGACGCCATCGGCCAGCTGTTGATAGTCACCGCTGGTCAGACGAA
>CAYTPS010000263.1:0-7419 GCA_964439245.1 uncultured Pirellulaceae bacterium
ATATCGATGATCTCGAACGGTCCCGCCTTAAAACCAAACTTCCTCATCGCGGCGTCGATATCGGCGACCGCAAGTCCTTGGCTGAGCAAACGAAGGGACTGATTGAGCATCGCTGAGAGCAACCGGTTGACGACGAAACCGGCACCATCATCAATCGCAACGGGCATCTTTCCCAATTGTCGGACAAAGCCGACGGCGTTTGCAATAGCTTGGGCTGACGTGCTGGGGCCTGCAATGACTTCCACCAACGACATCACTTCCGGATGGCAAAAGTGGATACCACAAAACCGCTCGGGAGAACGAAAATGTTTATCCATCGACGCCAATGGAATCGACGAAGTATTGGAGGCAATGGTGGCGTTAGACGCAACGACCGCCTCAATACGCTCATGTACCGTTTTTTTCACCGGTAGCGTCTCCACAACCGCTTCGATGATCAAATCAACTGAGGCAAGTTTGTCGTATTGGTCGGTGACGGTAACGCGCTGCTCACTAGAAAATGTTTCTCGCGCTGCGGCAATCGCAGATTGAGCCACATCAACCATCGTAACCGAAATGTTCTTGCCGGCAGATAAAGCAGCGATGGAGCACCCCATCAAACCACAGCCGACAATACCAAGATGGTTGACCGGCACCGGAGCAAGTGTCAAATCCACCTTGCCGGGTGCAGTTTGGTTTCTCAGCACCAACGCATGATCGTTGTCGCGTCCAGCTTGGGCGAGTTGTTCGGTCAAATCGTCGATGTTAGACAGGTCGGGTTTGGGTGGATCACTCATTTAAGTTATGCTACCCCGACAGTGGTCCCAAACATACACCGGCCCTTTTATTGGGTTACGTTTTAAGGGGAATCGTCGGAAAACTTTCCGGCATCTTCATTCACAAAAGAAATTCTTAGTCGAAGGCTTGAGTTGGTCATTATGAAGAACGTCGCCATCTGTGTTTCCTTATCGATAATATTGATTTCATCTTGGGGTTGTGAGCGCGTCAACTCGCCAACTGGCCCGTCAAAAACTGATCGAGAAATTGGCACCGTGGACCTAGTGGTCGATTTTGGCGGGGAAGCTGAGATGATCGAAAAAGCCATTCCCTGCTCGGTGGGCTCAACAGTATTCACCACGCTCAAGCGCGCCGACCTACATGGAGATCTGGAGCTCGATACAGTCGGAAGTGGTGAGACGGCGTTCGTGAACGGCATTAATGGATTAGTTGGAGATCCAGAGACCGGAAAGTACTGGTTCTTTTATGTCAACGGTGACCTAGCAAAACAAGGCTGTGGTGTGATAGAGGTCGATCCGGGTGATAAAATAGAGTGGCGATACCAAGAGCAACCAGCTGATTTCGCCCAGTGAGAGCCAATCGCAGCAAAGCTAGTAGAATGGGACTTTCGTGAGCCAACTTCGCGGATAAACTGTGTGGTCGAATCTGTAACTTCCGACTGGAACCCCCTGATGAAATCAACCACCACCAATCCTCCCTGTCAAAACCCAAGTACGCCACGCGCACTGAAATTCGAATTCTTGGTGCTGGCGTTGATTTTTGTGATCGGATTCTCCAGCCGTTTTCTGCTTGGCGATCTACCCAACTTCAAACCGGTTGCAGCACTTGCGCTATTCGGAGGTTTTTATTTTCAACGATCAACGCTGGCAGTCTTAGGGCTGGTAGCAATTTTGATGGTCAGCGACTTCTTTATCGGAGGCTACTCACTTTCGATCGCACTAACGGTCTACTTTAGTTTGGGATTAGGGGTGTGGCTCGGTAGCCGCCTGAAAGAATCCGAGTCACGTGGTCTGGTCGCCCGTTACGGAAGCATTGCAGCAGCCTCGCTGTTGATGGCGGTAGTGTTCTTTGTGCTAACCAACCTAGCCGTTTGGGGACAGTGGTATCCGGCGACGATGGAAGGACTCGTAGCGTGTTACGTCAGTGCGATTCCGTTCTTTAAGTACACGCTTGCTGGCAATCTGTTTTTCTCTGTCGCCGTATTCGCAACTTACGATTTGGTTAAATCGACGCTGGCCAAACGACCTCTCCCGCCGCCATCACCCGGACGATATGCCGTCGCTCAAAACAGCTAGTGGTCCTTCAAAGTAGAACTACGACGTTAATTTGGGCAGTGTCGATTGGTCTGAAGCATCGTTCGAATATAGACTTTCTCGAACCAGGTCGCAGTGGAAGCCCAGCCAGGCGGAACGCGTGTAAATACTGTGTCCCATTGTAGCGGCGGCCAGCCCGTTGGTATTTTCGTAATCAACCAAAACGCTGACTCCTTCGTTGGCAACGCGCGCACCAATGCTCGCGTGACGAATGTAGTCGTTCCGCTCATTCCCGGGGGCGATAAATTTCTGAAGCGCCGACTCGCAGTCGCGCGTACTTTTGTCGAGTAGCCATGGCAAGAACTCGGATCCGGCGATACCTAGAATCTGGATCATATCGCCTGAACCTTGTCCTTCGTTGCGACTGCCTGCATCCGTTGGCGAGCTCTCGCCGTTAGTATTGGAAAACAACCATCTGCCTGCAACTTTGACCGGCGGGCACAACCAAGGCGGCTGCCCCTCGGTCGGACGGTGGTTGACGACGTGCATCAACCTGCGATAGCCACCAGAATCCCAGCCGTAGCTGATTGGTGTACCAAAATTGACGATATCCAGTTCTATTTCTCGAACCTTACCCTGGGCAAACCCTGCACGCACTTGCTCAAGCGCCGTCGGTTCGGTCTTGGGGTTGTTCGATGGCGGAAACAAAGGTTCAACCAACTCTAAAAATGCATCTCGGCACCATGGTTCGGCCCCGATCAGATTGGTAACCAATGCCGCAATGTTGCCCGCGTGGCTGTGCCCCCAAAGAAGGACGCGCGGGCGCGTTTCTACTTGCTCGATCACCGCTGCCAGCAACTCGATGGCCGCCTTGCAACGACCTGAGTGGCTGTTTTCGCCTGACCAAGTGAATCGATTGACGGGGACGGCGCCGGAAATCTGCTCCACAAATCGTTTGCTAAAGTTACCCGTGTCGCCGGCGAGGGCATCGGTGAGATTTTTTCCCAGTAGTTTCAGCGTTGGCCCAAGCGCCGGAATTGCCCGTTCAATTTGTCCAAAGATACCGAGTGCATCATTGCCGACGAAAGTTCCGTGGACCAACCAGAGTGCATCAAGCCGCCCTTCAATGGAGGAGATGAAGCGTTCAATAGAGTCCTTGAACGCTCTTTCACCGGGTTGAGCAGGGAATGCGGCCGCAATGGTATTCCAAGGAGCCTCGGGTTGGTCGGCGGTTAGGCGCTGATGCTGGAAATGATTTTTGGGAGGCACGCTGTTATTGGTCGTAAAGTTCTGGGAAGACTTCTTGGGCGAGGTCTTGTCGCTTTACTAAAGTACGGAGTCGAGCCAAGAAGTCAAATTTGAAGTTGGCCACCTGTTGTTCGGTAATGCCAAGCAACTCAGCAGTCAGCTTGTTTGACTTACCTTTTACGATCAGCATTTCGATGCATTTAAGCTTGGTCCAATCAGATTTGGTTTGCCACTTTTCGACCTGTTCGCTCAACGCTTCGGCCAGTGCCTCTTCCTCTAAACCTTTTCGTTCGACCGACCTCGCAATACTGCTGGGCGGACGGGCTTCCCCTTCAAGTTGCCAATGACCGCCGCTGGAGCCCTCGCCTGTAGAGAGAGGAATGGCTGGACGACGTCCCTCGCGGCGGAGATGATCAGTCATTTTGTAGGCACAGATCGAAAAGAGATAACTCTCCAGAGACCGCCGATTGTCATAGTTTGGCAAGCTATTGAGAAACCCAACAAAAGCTTCCTGAACGATATCTTCGCTCGCCGATCGATTCGACAATCGGCTTTCCACAAACGCCAGTAAACGTCCTTCGTAGCGTGCGATCAAATCACTCCACGCATCGCCATCGCCTGCACTAATGCGCTCTACTAATACCCGGTCGATTTCGTTGGGACGTTTCATACTGGTAGTCTACCGGAAAAAAGCCGGGCGTGGATGAGAGATCTCTCGCACGGCCTACTGTAAACTATCGCCAAAAGCGGCAATGGATTTTGAAATAGCGCTACCGCGGCATTTTTCTTAGGAACGAGCCAAGGTCAACATCACTCTGAGCGGTTGGGCTGGCCCCTGGAACGTCTAAGTCAATTGAATCGACGGCTTGCTTCTCCAGCCCGACAATGTCTTTCAACTGATTGCCAAGCATACTGACCGAAGCTTGGGCGGCTTGTGAAGGCAATCCCTCGAGCGCACTGATGCTGATCGATTTTTCAGGCGTGATAAATTCTTCATCGCCGGAAAAAATACTGCTCGACGGTGCTGGTTCAACTTCCTTTTTCAAATTCGGCCTGTCCAAGCGTTCATTAAGCTCATCGGCCGAATCGGGCGTTGATTCCTTTAGCGCAACTTCCGATGCCGAAGTGGACCGGTCTTTGGAAACGGGGAACTCATCCCGTTTCTCCGGGGACGTTTCGACAAGATCTTCGAAGTTAATCGTTTCGTCTTCCTTCTGCTCGCCGGTGGGCCTTTCTCTTTCGGTATCTTCAGCGGGAACTGGCGACTGGTAAACGGCGCGAAACGTTACATTTCCTAACGTTAACAAGTGGTTGGGAAGTAGCTTTTGCGGGTCTTTGATTCGTCTGTTGTTCACATAAGTCCCGTTGAGCGATCCAAGGTCTTTCACAAACAACCAACCGTCTTTCTCGAAGATTTCGGTATGTTTGCGACTGACAAGAGCGTGCGGAAGCGTCAACGTGACGTCTTTACCCCGACCAATGACGGTGGGCAGTTTCAACGAGACCTCTTTCGCTTTGGCATCGCCGCCAACAACAACCAATTTTGCGTTCAACATTTATATCCAGTTCTTAAGGAGGAGCGACTCTTTGTCAGGAAAAGCGGCCGCATTGTAACATTTGGCTTGGGAATTTCGACCTCTGAAGTCAGCGGATTGGCATTTAATTCCCGCCAAGATCGTTTAAAGGAGCCCGAAAACCCATAAAGCCGCCTAAGTCTACGGACGCAAGATCGATCTTGCCGAACAATCCCCTTCAAACTTCCTGAATTAACAACGGGGCGGCCAGAGCTTCTTTCAGATTGTCCTATACCTGCTTGGACAAACAAAGGTTCACTGAAAATCGAGGCTGACGACAATCAGGTGAAGTTTACCCATGTCGGTTCCGATAACCATCAAAGCGAAAAATGGGGCTTGTGCCGGAATGCTAATTATCCGGCAGTCTTAGGATGATTTTCTTAGGCTTGCCAAAATGGGCAATCTAAGATCTTGCAACCACTGGTTGCGGGCGTATAATCTGGCCCCTATCGATTGCGGGTGTAGCTCAGTGGCTAGAGCGTCACGTTGCCAACGTGAATGTCGTCGGTTCGAATCCGATCACCCGCTCTTTCTTTCGTTTCCCTTTCTTCAGCTGGAGGGGAAAATCATGAGAAGATTTGAGACAATACTGATAAAATCATGCCGCAATTCCGCAGCATGATTTTTTTTTACTTTCAATCAACATCTGCCCCGTCGGTGATAGGCAATTTTGCGTCGTCACCTCAACCGAAAACGTTCAGGAAACAACAACGTGAGTACTGAAACAACAGAAGCCACCGAAAAGAAAGCACTCAACCTCAAGATCGATGTGAAAGAGGAAAGCGCGTGCGAACGTCACGTGACGGTAACGATTCCCCGTGACGACATCGAAAGCTACTTCAACAAGCAGTTTGACACACTTGTCCCACGCGCCGAAGTGCCCGGTTTTCGCGTCGGAAAAGCTCCCCGCGCGATCGTCGAGAAAAAATTCCGGAAACAGGTCGCCGAACAAGTCAAGGGATCGCTGTTGATGGACAGCCTAACCCAAATCAGCGACGACGAAACGTTCTCTGCGATCAGCGAGCCAGATCTAGATTTTCAGAAGGTGGAAATTCCAGACGAGGGCGATCTGGTTTACGAATTCAATATCGAAGTGCGTCCTGAGTTCGAAATTCCAAACTGGAAAGGCTTGAAACTTGAGCGGCCAGAATACGAATTTACTGACGCCGATTTGGAAGCTGAAATTGCCGAACTTGGCAAACGCTACAGTGATCTGGTTCCCGTCGACGAAGCGGTTGCCCAAGGTGATCACATTGTTTGCAACATCAAAACGTCTCTCGATGGCGAGCAAATCGCGCTTGCTGAAGAGGTCGGCATTGATGTTAATAACAACTTGAGCCTCGCCGACACGTCGATTGACGGCTTTGGCAAGCTGGTCATCGGTAAGAAAGCCGAAGACAAAGTTGCCACAAAGGCTGAGATCAACGAATTCTGTGACAATGAAGAACTGGCCGGAAAAGAAGTTGATGTCGAGTTCGAGATCCTTGATGTGAAACGCGTTGAGGCTTCTACCGCGGAAGATTTGGCTGAGAAGCTCGGCCTAGAAGAGGAAATGATCCGCACATCACTTAAGTCATCGATGGAAAATCGATTGGCTTACGCTCAGCGCGAGCAAGTTCGAGAGCAAATCAGCAAAACGCTAACCGAATCGGCTGACTGGGAATTGCCGCCTGATCTACTTCGCCGTCAGTCTCGCCGAGAGCTGGATCGTTCGGTCATCGAGATGCGTTCCAGTGGTTTTTCCGATCAGGAGATCATGGCGCGCGAAAATGCGTTGCGGAAGAATGTTCTGGAGAAAACCGCGACAGCGCTTAAAGAGCACTTCATCTTGGAGCGTATCGCCGAAGAGGAAAACATCGAGGACGAGCCTCAAGACTACGAAGTCGAGATCAATCGTATCGCGATGCAGCAAAACGATTCTCCGCGTCGCATTCGGGCCAAGCTTGAGCGTAGCGGTCAAATGGACTCCCTGCGAAATATGATTATCGAAGGAAAAGTCATTGCCAAAATTACCGAAGAGGCCGAATTTACCGCGACCGAGTACAACCACAAGGATCAATCAGACACCACAGCACTGAATTTCTTTGCGGCAGGTGAGTCAGCAAGCATTCCCGAAGCCAAATACGCCGGTGGAGAAGAACCACCTGTGCCTGGACTCAATGACGAGTAATTGGAACTGATGGTTGGCGACAAGTTGGTCCAATTGAGCCAACGAAACAGCCTTGGTCGGTAAATCAATCGATGAACATTAATGCGGCGTGGTTTTCCACGTCGCATTTTTTTTGTTGGTTCAGTCCATTTGAAAGTTGCGGTAGTGTCCATAGGCTACTGTCATTCGACCCCCAAGATATTGGGGCCGATTGATCCCGTCTTGCCTGAACATGCCAATCGCGGTACCGTTGGTAACTCTGGGGGCTGTTTTCAGTCCACATTTTTTGTCAGGTCATCAAAAGGACAGTTGTCTTGAACGACATTTTTTATTCCAAGAACGGCCAGATCAGCCAACCAACTACAGGGCCCGCGATGAACAATTTCGATGCCATGGCCGGATCAGATCCGATGAGCCA
>CAYTPS010000264.1:0-7413 GCA_964439245.1 uncultured Pirellulaceae bacterium
TCCGCAGCTCGGTTTCAATCTCTCTGATGCGTGAGCGCGAACGAAACGGCGTTGGAAGTTGTCGACGGATGTCAACCAGCAGGATCCCATTTGCCTCATGGTAGGTAGATCCGATGATGCTTTTTTCGGCGGTCTCGTGATGGTTTTTCACCACGTTCAATTCCGATTGAACTTCTAAGTCTTCCTCACTGGCGCGTCTAATTTTTTCGGCAAATTCTGCTCTCTGCTGAATCAACTGAGCATTGGTGTTTGCCAAGGTTTTCAGTGCAGGGGCGGCTTCGATCGCTTTAAGTGTTGCTAGGCGGACTTCTTCAGCAATGTCGTTGCGACGACGTTCGTTGGCTGCGAAATTCCAAGCTTCAATCTCCTGCTCCAAGAATTTGATTTCTCGCGCTAGTTCGTCGCCACGCATGGGTAGCAACCGGTTCTCGAACTCGTGCAATTTTGATTCACTGCCAAGTGCTTTGATCTTATACTGCAGCTCCAGTTGTTGGGCTCTTAACATCACGAGGGCGTAAACATTGTCGTCACCGTGTTCTTGGTCTTTCATTTGCTGGCTGATGTCGGCAAGATCAGAATTCGCTTTGGTGCGTTCACCTGGAATTTTCTCCATCCGTTTCTTCTGGAGCAGTTCCGACTTGTTGACCTCACGAAGGCGTTCGTTTCTCTCGGCCAATTCAGCACGCAATTGCTCCAATTGTCCAAACAGCTCGTCCGCCGTGGCGTTTTCGGCAGGCACCAGTTTCTCGCGTTCCTTCTCCAAATGGCCAATTAGACGATTTTTTTCTTGTTCAAAATTGCTTAATCTATTCAGCTGCTTGATGTCTTTCAACATGTACTTGTTCGCTTGCGCGAGAGCTTTGCGCGCATTCTCTAACAATCCCAGGTGCCGTTTTTTCTCTTCTGCGGTCTCACTTTCGGCAGCCTTCTGTTGAATCTGAATTTGTTCATGCAATTGCCCCAACTCTTGCTCTGAAATCGGCACGTCGACTGCCCCACCTTCGGGCAATGCAGGTCCCATCATCGGTCCTTGCGCAACCTGTGGAGCAGTAACCGGCGGTGCAACGGCAGCTGATGACACGCCAGGATTGAGTATGGGTTCTGTTAGTGGCATGGCTGTTTCGGGAACTTCGGTTACATCAAATTTTGAGGGCGGAGCGGATACTCCCGGTTCGACCTCCGCCGTCACAGGTGGAAACGCCTCGGCGCGCGATTGCTCCACCGCAGAAAACCCATCGGCAGGTTGTGGAACCGTTTCCTGCCAATAAGCCACTTGTCCGTACTGGGAATCTTTGTCAGTAAACTGATCCCGTCGTTCGTAAGCAATTGACTGCCGAAATTGGCGAAACTCGGAATCGCTCAAGAGATCGCCAACCAAATCACCATGCTCCAAGTTAAACTCGATCTTCGAACGGGAAGAACCATTGAGGTAGCCTCCAAGCATCTCGGTGATCTCATCGGAATCGTTGACTTCAACGCTATGGGGGGATTCGATCTGGTCGTTCCTAGACGGCCGTAGACTGTTGGCTGGCTCCCAACCTTGAGCCACAGAAGTATGGGCAGAGTAGAGCAGTACCAAAGCCACAAGAATTGCGCCGAATTGCAATAGAACCAAACTTTTCAAAAGACGCACGCTGGACCACCACAGACAGGACCTGAGATTCAACTTCTGATGTACTCATACGAGTCCACCGAGTAAAAGATCTCGGAGTCTAGAATTTTGCCTGTGTGAGGCCAAGATCATTCACAAGGTTCAAAAAACGGCTGGAAAATTCGTTTTTTTGCTGTCGTTGCCGACCAACGCTAGCGGCCCAACCACCTGCAAGATTGGCCATTAAAAAACGTTAGCAGCCCGTTAGTTTGGTCGGATGGTGGTCAAATATTCTGAGGAATTTAGGTCAGCCCGGTACGCCATTTTGTTTTCGCAAGTTCAGGTCGGTGCCTATTTGCTGCAAAAATTTTGCATTTAGTGGATAGAACAGCATCGCAACGACTGACAAACCAAAGAATACGGCAGGGATCAAGCTCATCATGGCAACAATGCCGTTTAGCGTCACTTCGGATTGTATCTGAGTAACCCCATCGGCAGGTTGGACGAAACCGAAAAAGAACAGGCACCATGCTGGAATCGCGCCGCCGATAGCTCCGCCGATTTTTTGGGACAGCGAAGCGGCTGCAAACACTAATCCTGTCGCCGATCGATTGTGCTTCCATTCAAAATAGTCGGCTACATCGGCATACATCGCCCAAATCAGCACCATAACCGGTCCGCCGGCAAATGAACCCAATATGTGCAAGACGTACATCCATTCGATTTGTTCTGCTCTAAGAAACCAGAACGCTCCGGTGGATAGCCCCACCAGCATAGTGGCAACGATCATTACTAACTTCGATCCCATCCACCTTCGAAGCTGCGGAGCAATCACCATACCGCAAATACCTGCCACTGACCCCGCCACCAGGAAATTACCGAACGAGGCTTTCACGTAGTATCCAAAGTAGAACGCGGTCGCACTGCCACGGATCCAGAGTGCGACCAACTGTGTCATGCCAAATGCCGACAGTACCAACCACGGGCGATTGAAAATTAGACTGCTCAAATCCGCTTTCCATGTTCCGGTAGGATCTTCAACAGGCTCAACTCTTTCGCGCGTGGTAAAAAAAGTAATGCTAAACAAAACAACAGCGACCAGAGCGTAACAAACCACAGTCCAGAAAAACCCCGCCTGTTTGTCGATCACAACGAGCGTTTCAATCCCGTCGACAATCTGCCTTTCAGCTCCGCCAAACCAAGCAACAAGCGGTTCGGTGAATTTCTGCACAACGATCGCGCCAACAAAAGCAAAAACAAACCGATACGTCGACAGGCTGGTACGTTCGACGGGATCTGCTGACATCACTCCCATCAAGGCGCCGTAAGGTAGATTGATTGCGGTGTATGCTAGGAAAACTGCAGCGTACGTAACGTAGGCGTACACAAGCTTCCCATTGGGGGAGAGATCGGGCGTGTAAAACGTCAACATCCCAGTCAAAGCAAACGGAACTGACATCCAGATCAGATAAGGGCGAAACCGCCCCCAGGTCGTTCGTGTTCGATCAGACAAGATTCCGATCAGAGGATCATTGACTGCGTCAAACAACTTTGTCACGAAGAACATCGTTCCAGCAGCGGCCGGCGCGATTCCGAAAACATCGGTGTAGAAAATGAGCTGGAAATACTCAAACAACTTCCAGTAAAGATTCGAAGCTGTATCGCCAAGGCCGTAGCCAATTTTTTCTCCGACGCCCAACCGCTGATCCTGTTGGCTGCTGCCCTGACTGCTTGGAGAATTATCCATGGCAAGTTTCTACTACTCCACATCTTCGGGGCGATCGATTCGCTTAGATCTTACTTGAGCCTTACTTTCGAACAGTTCGTCTGACTCTTCTAAGCTCATCAGTTCTGTTCTAGCCCCTCCAAATCCCACCATCAATTCACCGTCGACACCTACCGACTCAAAAACGACAGCTCCATCGAAGCCAAACGATGATCCTTTGACCCCATATTTTACTCGAAACGGATGGCCGTCACGATCACTGATAAATAGTGCGTCAACATCCGAAACATCGATGCCCGCTCGATCAAACCCCTTTTTGTTTATGGGGTCGGCAATAAATTCTCGCAAAGCAGATTCGTTGGGTGGCCCATTGTAAGCATGCTTGGCTTGGTAATAGGTGTAGCAGTTGGTAAGCCGCTGGAGACTTGTCGCGTTGGAACTAGCGATCTTTGACTTTACGCGCTGCCCACCGCACCCGCAAAAATGCAAGAGCAAGCAGGCCAACCAACAACACTTAACAAACTGCTGCATAAAACCAGTTTCCAGTTAGAACATCCTGAAGAATTTTAAGTCAGTTCGGGCAAACCAAAGAAGCCTAAAACTCATTGACGTTGACTACTTCGCCGCCGTTTCGGGTGCCTAAGGCGTAAAGCATTCTGCCCTGAGCATTGTTTGAGATCGCGTGCACAGATCCGTCACCCAAAACGGCATTAGTTGTACCCGGATGAGGGCCGCCAAACTGGGCTTCGGACTCAATCTGACCGCCGGAAGCTGTGGGGCGTTCACCGTTATCAGGGTTGATCGGCACCGTTCGCATAAAGCCACGCATACACGCCCAATCAGATGGCTTGGCAATTCCCCCCTCCCAAAACCCGCCGGAGCGCGCCTCCCAAGCAAGCAACGTGTAGTTACTAGTATGCCGCGCTTTTTCCATGTACATCAGCGTGTTACTATTACCATCAGGGACGTTGGTGACCCGCGGAACCTTGGTGACCTCATCATTGGAATAATTGACGTGGCCACCTTTGGCTATTATCCCCACCCAAACATTAGCGGCCTCGTTGGGGTAGATGTCGTGGTTGATAACTTGCCACTGAAATCCTCCCCAATCGTTATCGCCACTGGGCCAGACACCAGACCCAGTCGAATCGAGATAGTCCCCATTCCAAGTGCCCAATACGCCGGCGTAGTCACCGGTAAATTCGCGGGTCGTGCCGCCGTTGGAAAGTTTCTCGGAGATACCGCGCGACGGACAACTGTAAAACGGAATGTCTTCCTCGTAGATCAGTGACCAGTCGTCGACCAGAAGACTGCGGCGTTGGTACAGATTGTCTTGCTCGAGGAAGGGCAAAATTTGGTACGTCCATGCCGCGTTCTCAAAACCGAACTGCGGCTGATTCAGCTCTCTGCGCTCCCATTCTGTTGCGACGGTACCACCGCAGGTTGGGAAGTGCATATGAGCAGACTCAAAGTTCAGTGATGCGATTCCTATCTGCTTGAGGTTGTTGAGACACTCGGTGCGACGAGCAGCTTCGCGCACTTGCTGAACAGCAGGCAAGAGCATGCCAATAAGAATTCCGATTATGGCAATCACCACCAACAGCTCGACTAAGGTAAATCCCCGACGATAAAAAGTGCGAACATTCATAAGAATTTCCAACTGCCCAAAAAGGCAACGGTAGATAAAGTGTTTACCAAAGCAAATACAACTGTGCGACCGGTTTCAGTCTTCGATGAATAGCTGTACTACCTTCGGAAGACGAGACCAACATTTGGACCAGATCGCCTAGTACAGTATAACTCACTAAAACCAAAAAGGGGACGCAAGGGGTTGAACCGAAGTATTCTGGCGCCATAATTGCGCATCCTAGAACGCGACGCCTAAATTAAACTCAGCGCAACGACTATAACCAATTAGAGTGGTTACTCTTGCTAGGATATTCCCGGTCGCTAACACCCAACTGGACGCCTCTGTGAAGAAGAATGTTACAATCAGCGACATTGCTAAGGTTGCCAATGTTTCAAAAAGTACCGTTTCCAGAGTCCTCAACAACACCACTCCGGTCAATGAGGAAAAGCGTAGTGCCGTTCTGGCAGCGATGAAGGAGATGAACTTTGAGCCCAACATTTTTGCTAGAGGGCTCGCTAGTGGACAATCGTACACAGTCGGAGTCGTGACGCAGAACCTTGGCAGTCCTTTTTATGACTCAATTGCTCAAGGCGTGATCGCTGGGCTAGCGAAAACTTCTTATTCGCCCATTTTTGCGGATGGACAATTCAAACCCGATGTTGGCGAGGCGGTGGTAAGAACTCTAATCGGCAAAATGGTCGATGGTCTAATCATCATTGGAAGATGTCCTGCTCCTGGTGTGTTGGAAGATTTGAACCAAACAATTCCAATGCTATTGGTCGGCACGCAAGTAGAAGAGTGGCAAAATCGTTGCATGTTCGTGGACAATGAACACGCCGCTTGGGAAGCGACGCAGCACTTGATTGAGTTGGGGCACACAAAAATCGCCCACATCACAGGAATTGTCTCTCATGAAGATTCAATTCTGCGTCTTAAGGGCTATCGCAAAGCGCTCGAAGAAGCCAACATCGAGGTCGATGAAGATTTGATCTTTGAGGGAAACTTCGACGGTGAATCAGGAGTGAGAGGCGTCGAAAAATTGCTCGAGCAAGGAAAACCGTTTACGGCAATTTTTGCATCAAATGATACGACAGCTTTCGGAGCAAGATTGGCACTGTATCGAAATGGAATTCGCGTGCCAGAGGACGTCTCCCTCGTGGGATTTGACGACCAGAAAGAAGCAGCATTTTTCACTCCACCTCTCACTACTGTCCAGCAACCGGGGGAAGAGATCGGCGTTGCTGCGGCGGAGACAATGCTGAATTTGATCAATAGCCAAGAATGCAGTACTAAAAAACTGAAAGCCAAATTGGTTATACGCGAATCGACCTGCCCACCAAACAGCAGCGTCTAAATACAATCCGTCTCGCGTTACGTTGGCTCCGATGCGAATCTGGCTCGCCAAACGACGCGATAGATCAGACCTGCTGCAATCCATCCGCAGCCTGTTAGCCAAACAGATGGTGCTACGCAAAAGGCGAGCCCCAGGCAGGCCAATAAACCGATCCAAGCTGGCCAAATGTGATACAGTCGCTCTGCGGGAGCCAGTCGAATCGCACATGCGTTGGTAATCCCATAGTAAACCAAAACTGTAAATGCACTGATCGACCAAGTCATCCGAACATTGCCAACAGAAATCAGTAGGGCAATAATTCCAGCGACCAATAAAGTCGCGCCCACCGGTGAACCAGAAGTAGGACTGACTTTCGAAAAAACCGCCGGAATATCACCACGCCGACCGAGCGCCAGGGCGACGCGCGATAAACCAAGCACTAAATTAAACAGCACGCCCAACATCGCCACCGTCGCTCCGATGGCAACGACCGCAGGCATCCACCGAATCGAAAAGTGTTGGGCGACCATCTGCAACGGTGCCTCGCCCCCTTTGGCCGCAGCCGCGAACGCATCAGCCCCCACGGTCCACACAGCCACAGCTGCAACCGCCAAATAGAGGGCCAAAGTACACACCAGCGTCGAGAGAATCGCGCGTGGAATAGTCACGCGTGGCGATTTGACTTCCTCCCCCAACGTCGCAACACGCCCATAACCCGTGTACGCAACAAACATCAACGCTGTTGCCTCTAGGATTCCTCGCCACCCAGTAGCAGACGGATAAACCTCTGCTCCAACAGCTTTCGCGTTACCCAAGCCACCGTCGAAAACTCCGACCAGAACAAAGACAGTCAGCGCGCCAAATGTAGTCGAAACTAACACTGTATTGACGCCCGCGCTACGTTTAATCCCTGTCAGAGAAATAACCGTCAATCCCACCAAGGCCGTCCATGCCAAAAACAATACCAGCCCCCGACTTGGCTCCGCTGTTGCAGAATCTGAAAACAGCGCAATCGCGTAACCTGCAAATCCAAGTGCGGCAGTCGCTGCTGATGCCGCCTTGGCAGTGAGGAACATCCAACCGGCGACAAAACCGATCGTTGGATTTAGCCACCGATGCGCATACTCGTAGGT
>CAYTPS010000265.1:0-508 GCA_964439245.1 uncultured Pirellulaceae bacterium
CATGAGAACCTTTGGCAACAGGGGTGTTTCCCAAATGCCTCTTTGGTAGAAAAGGGAACGCTCAAGACAGTCAACCTTTCGAACATTTTCCCCTGCAATGTCTAACTCTCCGATCAGCAATTTTCTCGACCAGAATTTTCTGCACTTCAATGCGCGTGAATTGGTCGCCAGTGCAAAAGGGTGGCGCGATCATCTTGATGGCGGTGGCAAAATGCTGGTCTCGCTGGCCGGCGCGATGAGTACGGCTGAGCTGGGGATTTCGCTCTCCGAGATGATCCGGCAGGATAAAGTTCACGCCATTTCCTGCACGGGTGCCAATCTCGAAGAAGACGTCTTCAATTTGGTGGCTCACAACGAGTACGAACTGGTGCCACATTACCGCGATTTATCACCCGCCGATGAACAGGCTTTGCTGGAGAAGGGGTTTAATCGAGTCACCGACACGTGCATTCCCGAAACGGTGATGCGGCACATCGAAGATCATTTCATGAATATCTGTGCTCAAAAC
>CAYTPS010000265.1:518-7413 GCA_964439245.1 uncultured Pirellulaceae bacterium
GAACGCCAGTGAGGGCAAAAGTCTCACGCCTGCGGAAGTGTTCTTCGAGATTTTTGAGTCAGGTAGCCTAGAGCCCCACTATCAAATTCCAACCGAGAACTCATGGATGTTGGCGGCGTGGGAGAAAGGTATTCCGGTTTTTTGTCCAGGGTTTGAGGATTCAACACTGGGAAACATCTTTGCCGCTCGAGTAATCGAAAAGAAAATTTGCTCGCACCACGCGCTCGCCACGGGCACTCGGCAGATGGAAAACCTAGTCACGTGGTACCTGAATGCCGATGGTCCCCCTGGTGATCGCAGTGGACGGGGCATCGGTTTCTTTCAGATCGGTGGCGGGATCGCGGGAGATTTTGCCATTTGTGCGGTGCCCACAATTATTCAGGATCTGAAGAAAGACATCCGGCTGTGGCAGTATTTTGCTCAGATCTCAGATTCGACGACCTCGTACGGTTCCTATACAGGCGCCGTACCGAACGAGAAAATCACTTGGTGCAAACTTGCCGAGGATACTCCTACGTTTATGATAAACTCCGACGCCTCAATCGTTGCGCCTTTGATCTTCGCTTACGTAATGGGCCGTTAGATCAGATGATAGACGATGAGTTTAAAAGCTTTCGCTGACGCCACCAAACTTGAGTCGAGAAACATTGCGGCCAAGCCCTCCTCTACCAAACTTTTTTACACAACCAACAACCCACCGAATCAATATGTCACAAGAAACACCTATCGAAATCGACGTTCGGGCTACTTCACAGTTGCTGCAGCAGCACAGCAGTGAGGAGTTTTTGCTGCTGGATTGTCGTGAACCCGATGAGCACAAGACATGTCGCATTGAGGGAGCGAAGCTGATTCCTATGCGTTCGATTCCAGAGCGTTTGGAGGAATTGGAATCGTGGAAGGATCAGGCACTGGTAGTCCATTGCCACCACGGGTCGCGCAGCTTGCGAGTGGTTCAGTTTCTACGCGAGAACGGTTTTCCGCAGGCTCAGAACATGGCCGGCGGCATCGATGCTTGGAGCCAAGAGATCGATGAAGCGGTTCCTCGATATTAAGAATTAGGAAACCGACTGTTAGCCGCTTGGTAGCGCGCGGACAAGGGCCAGAGTGGTCAGCCCAAAATGAGGCTTTGCTGCCCACTGCTTCATTTACCGCAGCTATCTATCGGTAGCGGATTGACGCAGGCCAAAGTGATTGTGAGAAATCTCGATTGAGGCTTGAAAATGGGCTTAGCTATCGCGTATAACTTCGCTGCCAATGCTGGGTAGAGACATCATGCGGATGTGGCGGAATTGGCAGACGCGCTGGCTTCAGGTGCCAGTGGGGGCAACCCCGTGGAGGTTCAAATCCTCTCATCCGCACTCTTTTTTCCCGCCGTCTCGGTGGCGCGCATCGTAGAGAACACACCAGCCTGCCTGATGTGGTTCTCTGTTTATGGCGGAACCAATATCAGAAACACTGCAGGTGATCGCGGTTCGTATCATCCGCCCTCAGCAATCCCGCTTCACGCTCCTGAAGCATATCGCTCATTCTGACAACTTGGTCTTGCCGCAGAAAATCATAACCAACGGACGTCGATCTCAAGTCCTTGTACCAATCCAAAGTCGTCAAATCTGCAAGGCTCAACTTCGACACGTGCGGTCGATGCTGCGGTACTTGTCCGTTGTTGAGGAATTGAACAATCACACGGGTTGACTGCATGAATTTGTTCAAGCTCTAGCAATTGTCGATCAAGATCAGCAGCAAATGCAAAATGCTGTTCATAATGAAAGTTGATTGGCCGTTCAGAATTAGGAACAGTGGGGTGCGATTCGGGCTGCGCAAAAATGCGATTAGTCATAGAAGTCTCCGGTGGAAATTTGGAGACAATCCTTGTCAGAAAGTCACGCAGTCGTTGCGTGAGCAGAATACATCTTTTGGTGGGTTCATTTTTGCAGATTTGGGGAAACAACGCAGTAGCAATCCAAACGGTCGTTTGAAATGCGATAGCACTATTGGGGCCCTAAAGCATTGGGAAGCCTAACAATCAAACGTGTCTGTGATGACAGCAAAGCACGCTATCTTTCACCCCGAATTTCATCGCGCGTCTTTTTCCAGTGCTCCCAAGGCGGCGTTGGGTTGGGTTGGGCCCACAGACCAAGCTTTTTTGTACGAGCCGATTCCATGGTCTGGCGGTACCTATCGGAGTCTTCAAACTCGCTGTCGTTATACCAGCCGAGTCCTTTCGACAGCAGCGCGAGAGCCAGATTGACACGCTCGCCATCGGCATCTGTCACCCATGCGTGCCCGAGTTCGCGCTTGAAATCGTCGTAACTCAAGACTTCCATTTCGATTTCACGCTTCCCACAAGTTTCGATCAGATAGTCACACGCTTCTTCAAAAAACGGTTGCCCGGGCTCTGGGCAATCGACTCCAATCAGCAGGAAATAGTGCAGCTGTTCTCTCTGGCCAACTTCGAAATTGTCCCCACCCCAAGTGCGCGAAAGTGTCCCCGTGAGTTTTGCTGAAGCGACCTCTCGTAATCCGGCAGGGATATTTTTGCCCTCTACCAACGAGTTCTTTTCACAGCCGGCCAGTCCAATCGCCATTAACCCAGCTGCCAGCAACATGCCGAACTGGAAATTGAGCATTGGGCGAGTGAGTGGCATGGATGGTCCAGTCTAAGGCAAAGCAAGAAAGTCGCAGACGCTTAGGTTGCAGTTGCGTGGGGGCCATCAATATTGGTGGCAACGGGATTCTCGTCTATCCCCCATTTTGACATTCTCCTACGATTGACTGGTTATTCTTACTCGCCTTCTTTGAAATAGGCTTTCGGTGAATTGTCGCACGTTTTTGATTCTGATCATGCCGCTGGTGGGGTGCTTGCTTACCGTGCACCAAAGAGCACTCGCCCAGAACCTGCCTGAGGTATCTCGACAAATGCCGATGAACAGCGTGCTGGAGGGCGAGATCGAATCTTTACCGGCGGCAATGGACAACCCGGATGTCGTATCACTGAATAAAGCTGCTGAACCGGCGACGCATGATGCTGGAGAACAGATTGACGATCTTTTGACGAAGTTGGTGTTGGGCCACTTGCCACACAACTTTCAGCAAGACAAAGATTGGGGTGCTCAATCAGAACGTTTTGACGGACTAAAGGTGCGTCGAAAAGGCCTGCAGATTCGGACGAAGCGTAAGAAAAAAATGGTTAACCATGGCAGCTGGAAGAAATTCAACGTGTCTTTGATTGATCCAGAAAAGCGGTTCTCTGTCTCGGTTAAAAATATGCGAGAAGCGGATCAGGGAAAGGTTGCTTTTGATTTGCACTGTCGATCGGATCTAAAGATTGATGGACGAGTCGCCAAATGGGTCAAAGGCGTTCAGCTGTACAGCCTTTCGCTAGATGGGAAGGCGCGTGTGAGACTCGCGGTGACGATCGAACTGGAAACGGTAATGGACGTCACCAAATTTCCGCCGGATCTAATTTTCCGTCCGCGCGCTACTGAGGCGAATTTGGATGTGGAAGACTTTCGTATCGATCGCATCAGCAAAGTGGGCGGCGAAGTGTCGCAGCAAGCCACCCGGTGGGCGCGAGGTGTGATGGATGAAAAAGTCAAATCTGAGGAAGTCAAGTTGGTTGAAAAGATCAACACTGACATAAAAAAGAACGAGAAGAAATTACGTCTCTCGCTGCACGATGCTGTTTCGTCCAAGTGGTCGCAGGCGGCCACAGAGTTCATGCCCGAAGATGTCCAAGATGCCATCAGGTCGATCGAGTAAAATTTTGTCTGTTTCACAACTCTAGTGATCATTGCTATAAGCCGACCGTAACTCCAAGAATGGCGGATTGGACCGAAAACCGAGTTTGCAAAAATCTTAATCTATTTAAGTTTTCACGGTCGGGGACTAAAATACCGCAGCGTTCGGATTCCGATCTATTGACTCAACGTCTACCCCATCCACGAGCCCTATGAGCCTGACTCAGTTAAACGAAGCAAAATTTGATTTCAAGGATTTTCGTTCTTTGTCCAACGAGATCCTCAGCATGCGGATCAAGAACGTCAAAAAACTCCTTGGCGATCGTATGCAAATTTTGGGTCATCACTATCAACAAGACGAGGTGATTGAGCACGCAGATTTACGTGGCGATAGTTTACAGCTCAGTCAGATGGCTGCTGATCGCGACTGCGAGGCGATTGTTTTCTGCGGCGTTCACTTCATGGCCGAGACGGCGGATATCGTGGCCAACAGCCCCAAGCGTTTGGAAGAGCGCGACGGCAAACGTGTGACCGTGATGTTGCCCGATATGAAGGCTGGTTGCTCGATGGCCGATATGGCTGGAATTCGCCAAGTTGAAAATGCTTGGGCCGATCTGGGAGAAGTGATTGACACCAACGACATTACTCCCGTGACCTATATTAATTCAGCAGCGAGTCTGAAGGCTTTCTGCGGGAAGCACGGCGGTATTGTCTGCACAAGCAGCAACGCAGAGAAAGTTTTGAAGTGGGCATTTGAGCAACGTAAGCGCGTCCTGTTTTTCCCCGACCAACATTTGGGACGCAACACGGCACTCAAAATGGGCATCGAGGACAGCCAAATGTGCGTCTGGGATCCGCACGCGGATGAACTTGGCGGCAATGAACAGGCCGCCGTCGAAAACAGCAAAGTGGTTTTGTGGCGTGGCCACTGCAGCGTACACCAAATGTTCAAGCCCGAGCACGTTGCTCAGTTCCGCGCTGATCACCCCGGCATCAAGATTTTGGTTCACCCCGAATGCCCGCGTGAGGTCAACGATATCGCCGACGTTTCTGGATCCACTGGCAAGATCATTCAGACAGTTCAGGCCGCGCCTGCTGGGACGAAATGGGCCATTGGTACGGAACTACATTTAGTGAACCGATTAAAGAAAGAGCATCCGGAGCAAGAGATTCATTTTCTTTCTCCGGTGATGTGTATGTGTGCCACGATGTACCGGATTGATTTGGCCCACCTCTGTTGGACGCTGGAAAACTACGCGGCGGGCTCTGCGGTGAATGTTATACGCGTCGATGATGAAACACAGAAGTGGTCGTTGGTGGCATTGGAACGCATGCTGGATTTGGCGTAGGGTATCGCTTTTCGCTACGTGAAAGTTGCGCAATCGCGAATCGCGGCACGTAAGCTTGATTAACCCGATGCGTGTGTGCGGCTCGCTATCCACATGACTCGCTCACGTCGGGTTGTTTTAGGCAGGCTACCGCAGCTGAACTAGATCTTTGAAGTTCTCTGGCACAAATAGGCTTCCTTCGGTTGTCGACTGGCCAGATTGATTTAGCCTCATCTTCAGCTCTTTTGGCGTCAGGCTACCTTTAAAGAAAGCTTTGAAATCCGAAATGGTTTGCTTGACCACGTCCGACGATTGGTGGACAAACTCCAGCCGAAAGTCTTTGATGCCGTGCTCGGTCCAGCGGTGGAGCCAATCAAGATCCAGTTGGAATTCTGCATTGAAGACCGTGTTGCGGCATCCGACATCTGCCAGAACTGGATGTTCTCGTCCACCGTTGTCGCGGATTGTGATTTGGTGTTTCTCACAGGGGTGGCCGCAGTTGCTGCTGTCGGTGCCGTCGGACAAGAATCGACAGAAGACGCAGTGTTCGGTGTGAAAGATAGGCAGGTGACTGAGCGCGATGACTTCCAGATGCTCGGGTGAAACGTAGTCCGTCAGTTCAGCAATCTGCTGGCCGTTCAGGTCGTAAGTGGGGGTGATACGTTTGAGCCCCATTTCCAGATACGTTTTGAACGCAATAAAGTTAGAAGCGTTAAGGCTAAAGTCACCGATTAGCTTGCCGGCAACCGCTTCTTGTTTCAAAAGGTCGGACAGCAAACCGGCCGAGCGCACCAGAATCTCACAATCAAGTGAAACTAAGAAGCGGGCAACTTTTTGTTCGGCCGGTTTGAGGATCCTCGGACTCGCAACGCGGCAATTTAACGCAGCAGCTTTGACTTGATCAACCGAGTCCCGTAGACCGTACAGCTCCAAATAGTCTAACGTGATACTCGCAGGCGCCGCGGCGATCGCACCATCCAATTGTTCTTTTGATCGGACCAACACATGCAGACGAATATCGTCGGCGTCCGAGTTCGGCGGGGCAGGGGAGTCACCGGCGGGAACAATTTCAGCCTCGCGGATCCACTGGTCAATCGTCGGAGCTGCAGGAATTGGTTTTGTTCTTCCACTTTCGTCAAATAATTCGTCCACCAATGCGCGGCGGATCTGATTCAGCTGACTGGTAGGAAGGAATACTTGGCTGCTATTGATAAATTCTATCTTGTCGAGGTGGTACGGTGTTCCACCCAGCCTTCCAAGTTTTTCTTCGAGCGTATTTAGATCCAGCGCCCGTTTGGATGCCGCCTCAAGGGGAGCGTCGCCTGTAAAGCTTACCGATAGCCCGGAGGCTAATGTTGCCGAAACGTTGATGGGTTGGCCGACTTCGGCTTCAACGCGAAAACTAATGGCCTGAGTGGTCACGGGTTGGCTGGGGTGGGTCAGTGGTTTTAGCCGTTTGTTCAGTTGCGGGTCGAGCGTTCTCCAAACTAGATCGCCGATGCGAACGCGCGTGATGTCGATCTCTCTTCTGCCGAATTCAAGTCGATAGTGTTCTCCGTCGGCATCGTCGCGGGTTCGTACGGGAGTCACTTCGTAAATGTGGCCACCTTCTTCGGCCTCGTCGGGGCTTCTCCATGAAGCTGCATCAAACACGATTCCGTCACCGCGCTTGAGGGGTTGAGTAGCTTTTACGGTGACACTATTTTTACTCGTGTCGGTAACGACGCCAACATGTACGCCCCGATTGCGTGGCGAGCGGCCGACAACGACGTTTTGGTGGTTGATACCGGAAATAAAATGTGGGCCAAGGCCGCGCGAGTAGACCTGTTC
>CAYTPS010000266.1:0-7334 GCA_964439245.1 uncultured Pirellulaceae bacterium
TGCTTGATCGGGATCCAGTCCCAACGCCAACAGATCCATTGCCGCGTCCAGCGAAAATTGACGGAGCGCGTCACCATCGCGCACGGTTGTCAACGCATGCAAATTGGCAATAAAATAGAAGGCCTGATCTTCGGATTGAAGTTCGATATACTGTTTGATAGCACCAAAATAGTTGCCCCAATGCGGACGACCGGTTGGTTGGATGCCAGAAAGAACTCTCATTACTCTTCCGGGGTGAACGCGTCTGATAGAATGTTAAAAGTCTCATTCTAGCTGATCGACTAGGAATTATGAATGAGTCGTTTTTGTTCTGGCAACCGCAATCGATAACAGGCTTTGAAACTGCTTAGACAGTATGCTCCGTTCGTTTAACAAGCAAGACGCCAGGACCACGTCCTGGAGATACCGGCTCAACCCCGGTACGGGGCGCATCTGTCACACAAAACACGCCGTCACCCCATTTTTATCCACTCAGCGCTGCAAACTGGTAGCAGCACTGATTGGTTTTGTTTAATCTGAAACGTCCACTTGCCTTCGTATTTGGACGCGCTTCCCTGACTTCCTATTTAAAGAAAAGCCATGAGCAAATTTGACCTAGCAGTTCCACACAACATCAAGCCGGGGAAGTCAGTCAAACTAAAGGACCTGTCTACCGGCCCCTCAGATAAGATAAAATTTGGCAAGAAAGCAGCTCTTCAACGTATCGCAGACAACGCCGTGGAAATGGCGGAACTGGCAAAAAAACTTTACGCCGAAGACAAACGCAGCATCCTACTGGTTCTCCAAGGCATGGACACTGCGGGCAAGGACGGCACAATTCGCTCAGTTATGCGTGGCATGAATCCCAGCAGCTGCCAAGTTAGCTCCTTCAAGAAGCCATCGGTGGAGGAATTGCAGCACGACTTTCTTTGGCGGTGCCACAAAGTCGTTCCACGGCGAGGCAACATCGGAATTTTTAACCGATCACACTATGAGGAGGTTTTGGTGGTGCGCGTGCACAATTTGAAACCCGAATCGCGTTGGAAAAAGCACTACGGATTGATCAACGATTGGGAAAAATTGCTTTCCACCTGCGACACAAAGATCGTCAAGTGCTTCCTTCACATCAGCAAGGAAACTCAGCGTGAGCGTTTACAAGCGCGCGTTGACGACACCTCAAAACACTGGAAGTTCAACATGGGCGACCTCGATGAGCGGAAGCTTTGGAAGGACTATCAAGAAGCTTACGAAGATGCGATCGAGAAATGCAATACGGAGTGGGCACCGTGGCACATTATCCCCTCGGACAAAAAATGGTATCGCAACCTAGTCATCAGCGAGCTACTCAAGAAGACCCTTAAAGATCTCGATCCAGCGTACCCAGCCCCCGAGGGCGACTATGCGGGCATCGTCGTAGATTAACTGAGGCAGAGTTGCACGCAACAATCTGCCAAAAACGTCTCCGTCAAAACACTATCGTTAAAACGAGTTAACCATGTGCCACCGCATTAATCTGTACGCCAGTTTTGTGATCTTATGCCTGTCTTCGCTAGTTCAAGCCGAAGACTGGTCTCAGTTCCGCGGACCTGATTTCGGACGCGCATCCCAAACAAACATTGCTGAAACTTGGAACACAAAAGCTGTCGATTGGAAGACCCCGCTGCCCGGCCGAGGCGCGTCCAGCCCTGTTGTCTTCGGCGATCACGTCTATCTGACTGCGTATACGGGTTACGCGATCGACAAAAAAGAGCCTGGTGATCCCAAAGAGCTAGTCCGGCACCTTCTCTGCTTTGACTTGAAAACTGGCGAAAAATTGTGGCAGAAATCAATCGCTGATGATTCCGCTAAAGATGAATTCTCAACGTGGGGCACAGCCAAAGCTGGATACGCCTCGAGTTCTGCAGCAGCGGATGCTTCGGGGGTCTACGTGCTGTTCGGTACCACGGGAGTGATTGCATTTAGTCATGATGGCGACCAACAGTGGCGCACGTTCTGTGGCGACGATGTCCACGCCTATCCTGGAGGGACCTCTCCCATACTTTACAAAGATCTTGTCATCGTTAACGCCAGTTACCAATCCGGAGACCTGATCGCACTTAACAAGACTGATGGCTCCGAAGTCTGGAGACAAGAAGATATCACCGAGGCGTGGAATACGCCGATCGTATACAAATCCGCAAATGGCGAAGACGAATTGGCCGTTTCGGCAATCGACGAAATCCGCGCTGTCGATCCACAAACTGGAAAGCTACGTTGGAAGTGCACCGGAATCGACGAATATGTCTGCCCCAGCTTGATCGCCCAAGACGGTATCCTGTACTCCATCGGCGGCAAGAAAGGGGTTGCAATAGCCGTTCGCTCTGGTGGCACTGATGATGTGACGGAGACACATACCCTTTGGAAGTCCGACAAAGGATCCAACGTATCCTCGCCGGTGTATCACAACGGTCATCTTTACTGGGCCAAGGATAAAGGCGGCGTTGTCTATTGCGTCAACGCGAAAACGGGCGAATTGGTCTATCAACAGCGGCTGAAACAGGGGGCAAAATCAATCTACGCCACTCCGTTGCTGGCCAACGATTGCTTGTACTATATCAGTAGGGAAAAGGGAATCTTCGTCGTCGCGGCGACGCCCGAGTTCAAAATTCTGTCCCACACGAAGCTAGACGGCGACGACTCAATCTTCTCTGCGTCGCCCGTGCCGCTGGACAGCGGCGCTGTGTTACTCCGCAGTGATAGGTTTTTGTATCGCATCAAACCCGCACAATGATGGGCCAAGGACCAGCATTTGCGAGACAGCCAGTTCTTCGATTACTTGCGTTCAGGAGCGACGGCAACGTACCGAAGTGAGTTACTCAAAAACTTCCGGTACGACTCATTCTGATAAGCCTTTTTGCTGAAGCCCGGCATCAGATAAACCACTTTCGATTTTTTATACTGATGCGCCCAAGCGATGGCATCAGCAACCTCGTCGCGATTGGAACCCAATAGTGGATGGACGTCCGCATCCATTCGAATATTGCCATAAAAAGTGTCTGTCATCGTGAACGGCTCTAACTCCGCGGTGGCTGGATGATCTTTGTCCAGAATACTGACGTCCACGGTCATGTCCACGAAATAGGTTGAGTGTAAGTCCTTGTTCTTCTCAAACTTTTTCAGGAACCACTTCCCGCCAATCAAATCGTGGTATTCGTCCCATTCTGGTTCTGATGACAGTGTAAAGTGAAGAAAGACCATGCCCACGCCAAGTTCCGCCAGATCCATGTAACGCTTTCGGTTGCGCTTGGTTGTTGTGTATTTCTTATTTTGGTTTAGGAACAGAAGCGCATCATATTTTTTCTGGATGTCTTCGGCGGACATCGTTTCGAAGTGAGCCGTGAGAACGAGATCGCATTTCACATCCGCCAATTCACCACACATCTCTTCAAATCCTGGGGTGTCATAAGGGTGTCCCCCACGCACAACCAAAACCGAAATCGAATCACTCTGGGCAAGCTCAGCGCTTGGATCCTGAGCGTAGCCATTGATGGGCCCAAAAGAAATCACGAGAAAAAAGAGAAACAAAAGTGCAGATGGAAGTTTAACCATGGTTCAGATCGCTTTCATGATGGTGGGTCTCGAGAGAGTCTGGATTGTTTTACTGCCTCCAAAAGATAACAAAATGAACAAGTTACTTAAGGCGCTTTGGGGCCAATTGCCGAAAACTATCATTGATCTACTCTCGTGTAGAGACAGATCATTTTGCGACGGACCGTCGATGTATTACCGGCTATTACTTGGCTTGCTGGCGTGCGTGCTTCAGTTTCTCTTCGCGACGTGCGTCCAGAAAAGCACTGCTGCGGAGCAACCGAATATCTTGTGGATTGTTACTGACGATCAGCGTCCAGATTCGGTGGCCGCTTATAACCGACTGACCATCGGCAAGGACGAAAGCCCGTTGGGTTACATTGAATCTCCCAACATCGACCAACTCGCAGCCGAGGGCGTCATCTTCACGCGTGCAATGTGCAATTCGCCAGCCTGCGGCCCGTCGCGGGGGTCGATGTTTTCCGGACGGTATCCTTTTCGCAACGGGCACTACGCCTTCGAACAGACCCACCAAGAACCTGATTTTGTACGACCGGCAGTTCCGCAACTCCTTCGCGCGCAAGGCTATGCGACCTCTGCTTTTGGAAAAGACGATCCTTACATTTATCGTTGGGGTCCGGTACAAGGTTTCAATGATGCGGGGTTCTACGATCTACGAATACACAATAAACACGGACTACAGAAGAATGGCATTGGCGACTTTGCGACGCTTCAGGCCTTTGGCAAAGGTGGATTCTTAGGCAAAACGGAGACCGTGTTCCTTCCAGATGGACGACAGCGCAGGTACTTCCTCAGCCGCAAGAATGCGGAACTCACGGCCGAGGATATTGCCGATCGTGCCACCACCGACCAAGAATTCGAGATTTTGCGCTCGGGCACAAGAAAAGGAATCAAGACCTTAATTCTCGGTGGCGTTAACCCAAAGCCAGCGCACGACACCGCTGACGCTCACATCGCCTCCGAAATGAAAAACTACTTGGCCAATGCCGACCGTGAATACAAAACCTAGTGGGGAAAGAAAGTCCGAGGCGCTGACACGTAAAACCTCAATTCATCCATCTGGGGTTTCACTTTCCTCATACGCCAGTGCTTCCGCCAAAGTCTGTTCGTGACCAATTCAAAACGAAACAGTATCGCGTCCCAGATTTCGATCGAGAGGAACTCGGCAAATTACCGCCGCAACTTGTGCGTCTGTACGAGTCCAACCTGTGTGATGGGATGACCGACGCGCAGAAACAACAGGCGATTCAGGATTACTACGCCTTCTGTGCACATGGTGACGCTCAAATTGGTGACGCCGTCAGAGCTTTCAAAAAATACTGCAGCAAAGCAAATCAGGAATATTTGATCATCTACACCATAGGCGACCACAGTTGGCACCTTGGCGAGCAAGGAATCATGGCCAAATTTGGACCGTGGTGGCAGTCGACCACCAACGCGGTAATCCTTGTTGCCTCCGACAAGAGCCTCGTACCAGCGGGGAGACACTACGAGGACATGGTCGAATTTGTCGATTTTGCTCCAACGATGCTGACCGCTGCTGGAGCCGATGTCAAAGATGCCCAGTAGGACTTCTTTGATGGGTATAGCCTATTCGATGTTTTGGACGGGACTGCGCCCAAGCGCGACTACATCCTAGGCGAGATAAATCTCGTTGCAGGTCCTCGTGCCTACATGTACACCGATCGTTTTCGGTTCTCGATGCGCACGCGTCCGTTCCCTGGACTGGTCAATGGAGAGAATTTTGGCAGGAACATTAAATGGGCGCTAAACGCGCCAGTCGAGAAAGTAGACCTCGCGCTCTACGACGTAAAACATGATCCACTGGAACGCAACAATGTGGCTGCTGATATCGAGTATACGCAACTTGCGGCATGGTTCAGAAACAAGCTTGGAAACATCGTCCTTGGCGACGGTAGAGTCGAGTGCGATTGGTCCCAAGCCAACAGCTACGCGTTGAGTAACTTCGCCGAGGGAGCCGACGACAAGATAATCGATATTCCAAAGCACCTTATCTCTCAGGGGAAGTAGATTTCGACCACCCCGATCTGCGAGTTCTAAGTCAGAGGACGAATTTAGACCCTCACGCCACGATTGCGGCGCGCCGAAAGTTTCACCTTGGTTTCGGACGGGTTACCTCCAGCGATTTCCCTAACCCAATCGCTTGTTACCGCAGCAGCAACATTGCGAAGGCCGAAAAAATGAGATCAAACCTAAAGTGAGGATGAACAACATGACGTATCCAGTGCGCGAAAACTTAACCGTTCTGTGATAGTCGCTTCGGAAGCAAAGACGACAATACTTATATCGGCCTCTACTGCGCGATTTGCTTGAATCATCAAGATGTGGAATTTCCAAGGAAGACATGTCACAATCAGGCTGCAACCATTGTGCCGAAATCGCGGAAAACGCTTGAGGAGCTCGATTTCTCTTGTTTTCCCCAGGAAAACCGATGTTTTTCAGCCGTAATCGAGTTTCGACTTGGCAAAAGGCTCTGCTGCCATCTGTCTCAAAATAAAACTTTTTCCCGACTTGAGACCAAGAAACCCAATCTACCCTGACCGACGCGCAACACAGAAACGGGCTTATCGAAGCCCATCTACCAACTCGGTCCGCAGATCATCGCTTTGTCCACAGCTGGTAGGTAGATGTAAGTCTCGGCAACAACATCAGATGGCTTCAGCAGCGAAACGGGACATCGTTGGTACATTCCTTCGCCAACGCATTCAACTCGATCGAGTTCGACCAAACACCTGTTATCAACCCGATAGAGTTCACCCGCAATCGCTTGGCCCGCCACTTCTTCAGAGAATGCACTAGGCATTACGAGCCCGGGAAAGTCACCAAGAGTAACCAATACGTATTCGGGTTTCGTTTTGGCTTGCCCCAGAAACTCCTGATCCGCCAAGACATGATGCAGACAATGGCCACGTTTCAAGGTGCCATAAACAAACACATTGGTGAACTCAGGTGACACAGAGGGAAGCCCCGCTTACAGCTCAAACGCTTCAACCGACGCCTTGATCTCGTTCAAAAACGCGGCGGCACCGATGCCGTTGGCGATTCGATGATCAAATGAAAGTGTGGCAGTAACCGATCGTTCGAAGCGGAAGGAATCTCCGTCTGGGACCGGCTTGTCAACCGGTTCGCCAATGGCCAATGTTGCAACCGCCGGAGCGACAATGGCGGGAATACCAATTGTCATACCGATGTTGCCGATATTGGACACCACCAAAGTCGTCGATTCATCCGCTTGGTCGATGCCAGTTCTAGCGAGCTGAATCGCATCGATGTAGGCCTCAAAAAATTCCGCTTGGGTCAGCTTGTCGGCATTGCGAACGACTGCCGTTACCAATTGGTCGTCTTCCAAGCTGACCGCTATCCCAAGGTTCACCGATTTAAAAACCTGCCACGATTTTCCATCGGGAGAAAGAGAACAACGAAAACGCTGATGGATTCCGGTTGCCTTGGCCACGCACCAACAAACCATCGCAAATGCGGACGGACCACCATGCTCACGCGTGTGATTCCGCGCGGCTTCCACGCGCCCCCAGTTCCATTGACTGACCAACGTCACGGGTACACAAGTGGCAGCCGCTTGTGTCAGTCGGTAATTTAGTCTGATCTGACTTTTGGGCAACGGCACCAAATCAAACTGGCAATCTTCTTTCCCATCACAAACCGCCAACGTTTCTGGCTCGGGCACGATTTCGACACTAGGATTCTGATCGAATGGCTCTGTTCCCTGTTTAATACCATTTTCAATG
>CAYTPS010000267.1:0-843 GCA_964439245.1 uncultured Pirellulaceae bacterium
TGGTCTATTGACTTTCCCGAATAACAAACACCGGGCGACCTGCCTGTAACGGAAGGACTGCATCGCCGCGGTCGACGCCTCCTTGGGCAGCTGTTCCGATGACTTCAAATGAGGAAACGTTGCGCCTACCCGGAATCAAGCAGTGTAGGGTTTCACCTACGGTGATCGCATTGGCTGAAATTGGATCGACGATCCAGCGACCATCGACTCGATAGAGAAGCCCCGACGCAACGAAGTCAGCAACCTGCGCCCATTCCTGCATCTTGACCAATTTGTCGCTAATCAATTTCGAGGCTGCTGGAAGGTTACGGCGAACCCGTTCGAGCAGCTTGGCTGCCGTGTTACGCATCTGGTCCGCCGCTTCGTCTTCGACGTTTTTCCATCTGAGTCCAGTAACGCGTTGTTCCTGTAGAATTCGACGCTGGTTTTCAGCAAAACCGCCAAGACTGGGCGATACAACCTCAACATATTCGAGAATTCGGTCCACCATGTCGCATTGCACCAACGGGTCAATCGTAGGGCCGTTGATGGCAGAGAGCGGTTTTGATTTCTCCAACGCATCCTCGAGCATCTTGATGATTTGGGCGTCGGTGTCAAACGAGGGGCGGTTCAGACGTTTAATGATCGAGGCGGCGATTTTACAGTGACCGGCCAGCCCGCCAATGTCTCCCTTTTGGTATTTGCGTTCGCGCTGATTGATACCTCTCACGAAGTAGCTGAACTTCCGCTTGGCCGGATCGAAGTCTGACGTGAGATAGTACTTTTTTCCATCTCTTTCGAGTACCGAAATGTTGCGGTGGCTGGATTGATTGAAGAAAGACTCCAGCGTCCTTTTCTCCTCGT
>CAYTPS010000267.1:853-7256 GCA_964439245.1 uncultured Pirellulaceae bacterium
TTTCATCAGCGAGCACATGATTTAGGTGCTCGCGCAAGAGTTTAACCGAATCGGTCCAGTCGGAGATGTCGGTCAATTCTACTGCGTCGGCAATGTCGCTCTGTAAGTCAATCAATTGATCTTTGGAAAGCGTCTCGACCGGATACTGCGCAACGGTTTCGCCTACGTCCTGCCACAATCGAATGCCACTGAAGTGTTGCCCTTCCCGAGCGGAAACTTCAAAGTCCCGCGCGTTGGGTTCGTTGCCAAAGCGTTCAACGAAATTCATCAACGCGTCGTCCAGCTGATTGATGCGGCTAACTTTTTTTGTCAGGGACTTTAATGCGTCGGCTGACCTTTTTCCCATTTTCTCTTGCGCTACGGCCTTGTCTGCTGATGCGATCAAGCGATCGGCTTGAGCTTTCGCACCTGAGGAGATTCCGGGTAAACCTTCTTTTGGGGCGTGGGAGGTTTTCGTCAACGTTCGAATTTTGTTAGCGATCGGCACTAATGCTGACGGCGCCGCAGAACCAGAGTTAACTTTGGTTAGCATACCCTCGAGTTCTTTTGCCATTGGATCCAACTGCTTGAGGAACTCCGCGCTGCGTAGCTTTTGTTTTTCTAGTCTTCGGGTATCCAGTTGTTCTTTTAGCTGGGCAAGTTTTTCTTTTTCGTCCGCCGATTTTGCCATTTCTCGGCCCTGAGCCAGTTGATCGTCCAGCTCCGAGCCCAGATTTCCATCGAGGTTGAATTCCGCCAGAAGTTTGGCGATCCCACCTTTACGAGATTCTTCGGCTTGCTTGAACTGGGTCAGCTGACTGTATAGGCCCACGACTTCTGAATCTGCTTTAATGTATTCGGGAAAAGCGTCGTGAGCTGCGACGCCTTCGGCGTACTGCTGTTGCTGAATCATTACACGCAGCTTTTCCTGCGCTTCGATTAGATTCGCGCCGCGATTTTGCGAGAATCCAAACCAGCCTATCAAGCCGACCGCGGCAAGCGCTGCAGCCGCTAATGCATACTTCGTTACCTGCGATTGTTTTCGCTGTTCCTTGATAACAGATTTTCGATAAGCCTTTGCCTTGTTCAGCAAATCGGATGAGCTTTCGCGTTCAAAATTTTCTACGTGAGCAACGCGCTTGTCGAGGTCTTCCAGCGGTACACCGACGGCGATCGACTGCTCCAAATCTGCAACGGCTTGGTTGTAGTTCCGGTCGGCGACGTGCGCTTGGTCCAATTCTTCAAGCCACCGCATCGGCTCGCGCAATGACTTCACCATCGGATCGCTTCCATTTAGATTGGCGACCCGGTTGAGTTCTAACCAACGCTGGCGCAGTTGGCGTCCTTTTTGGGCGTCGGTCTCTACCAAAGCTTGATTCAGCTGTTTTGCGACCAGTCCCATTTTCTCCAAATGGGCTTCCATGCCGATAGAGTTGAGCGCTTCAGAAATGTTTTTCACCAGCGACCGTGGGACCTCGACATCCCATTCGCCTTGAACTTCCTCCATCAGATCGGCCAGCTTTTCGGCGTCCTGTTGTTTGACGGCTACCCGGTACTCGTCCGCCATGCTTCTCAGACGGGCTTCCTGTAGATTGACGAGGTCGAGTTTCCAAACTTGATTTTCGGGGTCCTTCTCAACCAGTTTCTTCAGGATCAGGATTCTGGATTTCAGCGGTGCCTGGGCCAGCGCCAACAAGCGGTTTTTCTTCAGCAGCGGTGCGAGTTCGGTCAGTTTTTCATAAGCTTCTTCAAGCTTCACGGCCGAGTGGAAATCAAGTCGGGGTGGCAGCTCCATCTTTTTGTCTGACAGTACAGTCAACCAGTCTTTACGATTGGCAAAATTCAGCTCACGCACCGAATCCAGAACGCTGCGCGGATGCTCTGCAACTTGAACGGCTTCATCGCGGCAACCAACCTTTAGCAAGTTGCTGACGTCTAAAAGTTTGTCGTTGACGGTATTACATGCGCGACTGTACTCGTTGGCCAGTTCGACCAAGAATTCTGGCGGAAGGTTTTCACTGTTGGTGATCGCCGTTTTAATTTCTCGAACCAAATTCAAATACATCAAGCATCCTGAAAATCTATTTTCGCGTGTTCAAACCTAATCGCCTAATTACTCAATTGGACTTCCGTGATAGGCCAGTTTCATGTCTTCGACCGACCATTGTTTGCCGATATCTCCCATGTCAATATACATCAGCGTCAGCAGCCCATCACTGCGAATCTCAATCGGATGAGGAGCACGACCGGGCATCAATTCATCTATCTGCAAGGTCCTTGCAGTTCTTTTGTAGATTTCATCAAGGAAATCGATCTCGGCATTAACGATGTCTATCAGTTGTTCTCCATCGCCTGCTTCCCTGTCACCGGCACCCTTCATTGCAGATTTGCGTTTACTATAATCGCGCCGAATCACGCCCACAGGATGATTGCCAAACCTCCAAGACTTTAGTGCAACATCTGGGTAACCCGGAGCGTCAACCAAAAATTGATGCCACAGATACCGTAGAGGTTTGCCGGGTGGTTTGTAGATGATCAGACGCAAACGAGGATTGAGAGTTTCAATTCGCGTTGCCTGATCGGGCGTGAATTTATCAAACGCGGTTTCACTTAGGTCAAGCTTGAAATCAACCTGAGTATGAGGCGTTTCCAACACTTCATTTTCTTTGGGGGCTGGATCATCGCCATCGATACTATTGGTTTGAGACGTTGCCCCGATTGCGTTCCAACGGAGCGTATCAGATGTGCTAAATCCATGGACGTCATAAACCAGCTCAAGCGACTCACTTTCCAAAAGGTCTAATTCGGACCTTTTCTCAGCAAATTTTACGTCGTTGTTGCGTCGTTTGTTGTCCAGCCCAATGTGACCTCGCAGAAATTTGATGTCCAAAGGAAATACCGTTGCTACGTCGTTGGCGTACTCAATCCGTAGTAGGCAATGATTGATAAATTCGATGTCGTCCGTTAACGCATCGACATCTCCATTGTCGTCAAGGTTGCACTGGAATTCTAAACGCGATCCAGAGCTGCTATCTACCAACTGAAAGTGGCCTGCCGCCCGTCCGGCGACGGTAATGTCCCAACGTCGAGGCGAGATTTGACGACTGCTGATTATTGGTGCGATAGCGCTGTAGGCAGGAGATGGTTGTAGATCAAATTCGATTCCCATCTCACTTTGGCGCGCGTGAGTCGCAACGATGACGGGAATTGGGTTGCGTGATGGCTCGATTAGCTCCCATTTCGGTGAAAACGAGACGGACTCCAGAGAGTCGATTTCTATCAGCGTTTGCGTTACCGGCGGTGGAGATGGGGGAACCGGTTCAGTGGGAGTGACTACGCCCGGATCGACGTTCACAGGGGCATCAGCAGCTGTTTCTAATTCTGGCATCGCTGGCGGTAAGGACGCTGTCGTGGCGGGCGCCGTTGGCTGTCTCACAACGGGGCGCCGCGCAACGCCGGGAAGTTCTGATTGGAATCCGCGTGAATTGTTGCTGCGGTAGGCAAGTGGCACTCTCGAAGGGCGGCTTTCTCGATTACCAGTACGGGCTCCCGGCGTGCGCGTTGAAGGAGCGGACGGGGAAACGTCGTCTGGTGATAGACTGTCGGCCGGGCCCGTGGCCGCGTTGGTACCCGTTTGTTCCGTTTCAGATACCTTTGCCTCGGTCGCGCTGACGTTCGGTGCTTCACTGGACGCTGTAGGGATACTTTGGTTACCAATTAGCTCTGCATTGATTTTTGGTTTAGGAGGAGGGGCGTTGCTTGGACGTTCGCTGGCAAACTGACTGACACTTGGGCCAGACTTAAAAAAACTGAATGAGAACAATCCCTTGTACATTTCTGGGTACATGACAACGCTTGTTATGCCGCCCAGCACCAAAGCCACTATGCCCGCGACCAAAGCCCGTTTCCACAACGGCGTCGGTTCGATTTCCAATACATCCAACTCTTCCTCGGGTGGTTCCTGCCGGCGTTTCAACATTGGTGGTTCGTTTTTTGCCGATGCACGCAGGTCAGGCATCGCACTGGGCAAGGCTCGCCTGCCAGCGCGTTGGCGGTCGATCTCTGACGGAGCGGGAATGGGCTCCACAGGTCGCTGGCCTTCAATCGAGATTCCCTTCCGCGCGTTTTCAGCCCAGCAGCTGAGCGATTTGCCTAGTGGCTTGGTCAAATCGATTAGGACGTTATTGGAAGACTGGCGGGTCAGCTCCATCTCTGGAGAGTTTTTCATCACGCATCGAATTTGGCAATCAACGTTGGGCGGCATCTGACGATAAAAAGTGCAGAACGTGTAATGCCACTGCTGATCGGCCGGCAACAGAGAAATCGCTTGGTGAATTAAACCCATTACTGGCGTTGATGGCTTTACGACAAGGTACACGACCTTCTTCATTTGGCATGATTCAATCAGTTCACCGGCCCAGCCAGCGTCTCCGGCGATCTTTTGCCAGAAAGTACATGGAGACGGTTTCGAGAATTTACCGGGCAGTTCTCTTGGAGGTAGGTTCGCCGCCGGTTTTTCCCAGTGATCAACGAAGAATTTTTTTTCCAGTAGCGTGCGAGTAGGGCTGCTCGACTGGATGTTGCTGGTCAGCGACAAATGGTGAGCGATCTTGTTGGACCTTCCCGAGTAATCGATCCCACAGTCTTTGACACGCGAAAGAACAAACCGGTAATCGTTGCCGACTTTGGCTCTTACGTAGGAGTACGCAACCGGATTCTTTTTCGCCTCCGGCGTGCCTGGCGCGAACAGGTGTCGGTAGCCGCTTAAGCTCTCGAGCATCCGTATCAGTCCCGGTGTCATCCCCGCGGTGGCCGCAACGGTGCAGAATCCACTTTTGCCGACCTGAAGGCCACGCGATGAGGATGTAAAGATTAGCTCTTCCACAACTGCCTGTTTCAGACTGAGATTACTGGGTAAGGGTTATTTCGCCGGCCGTTTTTTGCCGACTCCGGTATCGCTGGTTCTGGCCGCCTTGACTAGCTTCGGGGCTCGGTGAGCCATGGCCAACAGGACGGGCACCTCGCACCAAACGGGTTTGATGAAATCGGCACGCACGCGGTAGTCACCTGATCGAGGATCTTTCACTGGTGAATCCCCAGTTGCACTGACGGGAATGAAGTAAACCAGATCCGAGAGCGATTGCGAGGCCGACACAAGTTCAGGACACAGCTGGCTCAGGATCTCTTTGAGCTTGTCCGACACCAGTTCGATTTGGTCCATGTTCAAAACGTGGCTGCCCGTCTTGCTGGACTTCAACCAAGGTGATGGTAATTCTCCAAAGAGGTTTTCCCAAGCATCGAACTTGGTACAGACGATAATCAGTGGGCGATTGGTTTTATCTTTGAGCCCTAGGTCACTGTGCTTTCGAATTCGGTTGATCATTTCATTGAGCACCGATTCTTGACGGGCGGTCACTGGGCTTTCGTTGACCTGATGGTCATTGCTTTTGCCTTTTAGTGCCCGTCGAAATCGAGGGTCCTGCGTGGGATCAAAACAGAACAGCCAAGCTTGCGCAATGCCAAGATGCCGTGTCACTGGATTGGCCACAGTGTCGGCTCCGGGCAGAAACGATTCGCCCGCGTTATCGTAAACGCACAACAGTCGGGAGAGCTTTCGAGTCAAAGCTGAATTGAAATGTTCCTCGGAAGGCCGGAGGTCAAAATAAAACGGCTTGGGATAAGTCACTGCTTGGTCAGCATACTGAACGACCGAATACCAATCGCCTGTGACGTCAGTCTTGGCCAGTTTGACTAGACCAGATTTGTCTGAAGAGAAGAACAGCTGGTCTTCGTAGCTGTTGAGAATTTTGTTGCATTCACCGTCGGAATCGGCGACAAGCAACTTGAACATTTTTGGGAAAGACTGCCGCATCTTCCAAACCATCGCCGCCAAGTAAAACGATTTGCCGCAAGAAGGCGTACCGGCGATCGATACAAAGAACGATTGGAATACGAGCACCGATCGCGGAATCTTTAGGTGGCATTCTGGGCAGGAGAGGTCCTGACAGCTGAGGCCCTTAACGTCGATCGCGTTGCCATGGACATCGAAACGCGTTGGGCGAAATCTTTGATTAGAATCGGGGCCTGCCCGATAGTCCCCCAGCAGATCTTCGTGCGCCGAAATCCATTTGACATCCTCAACCGCAAACTCAGTCCAACAGTTGGGACAAATCGCCTTGCTAAGTAGCTCGGTCGTTACGTTTCTAGCATCCAAAGCAAGTACCGCGAAAAATTGAAAAAGAGACGCCCACGAGTATAACTGGTAGCTACGCCGAACTCAAACTCGATCAGCCTCCTGAAGCCACCGAAAGGGTACCAAACTTGATGTCTTTTTCTTGCCCGAAACCTCGTTCGAACGAACGAAAAAAATAGAGGGCATTTCAAAACTATAAAAATAGATCAAACCGTTTTTGGGTGAGTAGCG
>CAYTPS010000268.1:0-2535 GCA_964439245.1 uncultured Pirellulaceae bacterium
GCCATGTTTACGCTTGCGTAAGCATGCTCACGCAAGCGTGAGGCATGGCACCCATCTAACTATCTATTTCAGGTTTGAAGGACCGCGAGTTGTTCTAGTTCTCAAATCGACGCGTAGTCCAAACGAATATTAATGAGCCATCCGAAACGGCCAAATTCGCAATACAGGCAACTCGACACCGCCGTGCGCGTCGAGACTCCAGAACGAATCGCCTTTCAGTATCAGGTAGTCGGCCCATTCCGCAGGCTGATGGCATATGGCTTGGACATCGGCATCGTAGCGATGGCTTTCATTGGTTGCTGCGTTTTGATCATGTTGACGTTCTTTCTTATTGCCGCCCTAATACCGCAACTCGCTGGGGACTTTTTTGGCGAACTGATTACGTCTTCCCTTGGACTGATTGCCATCATCGCGGCTTTAGCGTTCTGGTTTTACGGAGCCGTCTGTGAAACACTGCGAAACGGACAGACATTCGGGAAACAAATTGCCAACATTCGCGTGCTGTCGACCGATGGATCGGCGATCGACGGAGTTCAAGCGATGATCCGCAATCTGTTTCGCTTCCTAGACATCATGCCGTTCATGCCGGCAGCAATCTTTTTCGTTTTTGATTACTACGAAGATGCATACAGACTGCCCCTGTTTCTTGCCGGGCTAACCTGCATGGTGATCAGCAACAAATTCCAACGAATCGGTGATCTGATGGCCGGTACGATGGTTGTTTTGGTAGAGCGTGACTGGGCTCCGGAATTGGTTAGCTTCTCCGACCCGCGCGTGGCAAAACTTGCGGAATTGATTCCAAATGATTTTGTCGTCAGCCGCTCGATGGCCAAAGCACTAGCAGGGTTCGTCGAAGCCACTCCCCGACTTGGGCCGGCTCACTCAAGTGAAATTGCGGAAAAACTGGCGACGCCATTGAAGCAAACTTTTGGTTTCCCTAACGGCACCGACGGCACGCTACTGTTATGTGCCCTGTACTTCAAAACGTTCTCGCGGTTTCAAAGCGACGAGGACCCATTGTCTGTTGGCGCCTTAGCGACGTTGCCGCAACCAACCGGCAATCCGTCAGCAACAGGTCTGCCGCTGGCAGAAGATTCGCCTGAGCTAGTCATCGCGTCGCCAGCCCAAGACATCAATGAGGTTGCTCCGGGAGATCGAGAATGAAAGTTTCAGAAATCCTCGAGCAACGCCAGCCGCTGTGGAGCGAATTAGAGAAGCTCTGCGACCAGATTGGCGGGTCCAGCAAAGGTGCACGTTTACCGGCGACCGATGTCGCGCGATTCTCGACCCTCTATCGTTCCGCTTGTGCGGATTTGGCATTGGCTGAGGCTTGGCAATTCCCACCGAAGACGGTCGACTACCTGCATCGCCTGGTCGCTAGAAGCCACAGTCAGATGTATCGCGCGGAGCGATATCGGTGGCGAACATGGTCGGAGAAGGTCTTCATCGATGTACCGGCAGCAATATTTCAAGATACTGCCGTCCACATTGCGGTGGTGTTTTTCTGGATCCTGTTTTTGGCCAGCGCTTTTCTGGCTCACGACGATCAGATTTGGAAAGGGTTCGCCGAAGATGTTTTGGGCAGCGAAGCCATCAGCCAAATGGAGTCAGGGTTTGAATCCTTCGAGGGAAGATCTTGGGGTGAAAACAACTTCATGGCAGGATTTTACATTATCAACAACGGTTCGATCGGTTTGTATTGTTTCGTCATGATGCTGTTCATTGTGCCTGGGTTCATCACGCTCGGGAAAAATGCGGTAGCGTTGGGTGCATCCTTTGGCGTCATGCTGCGTGGCGATTCGGCGGTCGCCAGTGAAAACTTTTTCAACTTTGTCACAGCCCACGGTCCGCTTGAACTGACGGCAATTGTCCTTTCGGCCGGTGCAGGACTGAAGATCGGTGTAAGCTGGTGGTTTACCAATGGCAACCGTCGAATCGACAACTTAAAGAAAACGGCCGTAGAAACGATCCCCGTCGCGATGTGTGCGTTCTGCTTGTTTGTCCTGGCGGCATTGGTGGAAGGATTTATTTCGCCGCACCCCAAAACAAACGTGCCGTGGTTCTTCAAAGCGGCGGTGGCTGTTCTAACCAGTGGAATGCTGATGTTCTACTTCGTGGTGCTGGGTTACCCGCGGTCCATTCTCGGTGGATATTTCGGAAGAGGCGATCAGTAAATGGATTTCAGCCGAACTTTCATCGCAATTAGAAGGCGCACCATTCTCGGTTTGTTCGACCTATCGCTGCTGGTGTATCGCGACCACGCATTGAACATCGTGATTCTGCTGGCGATCAATGCACTACCATGGCTGACTTTCGACATTCTGACGCTGTTGGTGTCAGAATTTGGCATGACGGACTACAGTCAGTGGCACTGGAAGCTCTTACTGTTGGCTGCCGTTCAGGCTCAATACGGCACGATGATGATCACGCTTTACTTGGGCAAAGCGATGTTTGAGGGCAAGCCATCGATTTCCGATACGGTGTCGGGGTTCTTCAAGGCGTCGTGGTACTCAATTTGGTTGCATGGCTTTTTAA
>CAYTPS010000268.1:2545-7241 GCA_964439245.1 uncultured Pirellulaceae bacterium
GGATGGGCAGTTCTTCTTTTTATGATCGGGATGCTCTTTCGTGCGTGGCGACCGTTTGTCTCCGAGATCCTTCTACTGGAGAAAACACCTGTACGAAAAGAAAAAGAAGGTCAGATGCAGTTCAGTAAACGCTCAAGCGACCTACACCGCGGTGACGTCGTAGCCGGCTTCGTCCTCGGTAGCTTGATCGCCGTGGCACTCAATACGATGCTTGCGGGACTGATGTTTCATATCGATAAAACTATCGGCCTACTGGGAACCTTGGACTTGCCAATTCAGTATCTTTACTGGCCAATCGCATCGTGGCTGGTGGCGTCCTACATGGCAGTTTTTCGATTTATGTTCTACATCAACACACGTATTGCCCAAGAAGGTTGGGAAGTTGATCTGAAGATCAGGGCCGAAGGCCAAAAATTGGAGCGCAGCCTACTGTGAATTCGCCACTAAAAATTTGCATTTGCCTGCTGGCAACGTTATTGGCGTTTGTACCGGCCGGCGAGAATTGTGCGCATGCTCAATCCGACAACGACCCGGCCGACGCTTTAAAGAAATATGACTATCCTTGGTACGACGCAGAAAAGGATCAGCTAAAGCTGCTTGAATCTAAAACGGAGGCATTTCCGAAGTCGGTCGGACGCAATAAAATCGCGTTGGGCAAGCCCAAAAAGGCGAACCCCCAAAAGCCACCAGGACGAACCAAAACCGTCGGCAATAATAGTTGGTTCGGAGACATGAACATTGAGACGCTGTTCATGTTGATTTTGGCAACGGTGATCCTTCTAGCACTAGCATTTTTGTTTTACAAATTCTTGGACGTTGAATCATCGGGCGACGAATTCAGCGCGTCTAAGCGAAAGAAACTGCTGTCCGAGAGCATTGAGCAACTTCCGTTCGAACTAACAGAGGGCAACGGCGACTTCCGCTCTCTAGCCCAACAAGCCTATCAAGCGGGCGATCTCCGCCGCGCGTTCATCTTTCTCTACAGCCACGTTTTGGTCACGCTCGATCAAAACGAACGCATCACATTGAGAAAAGGTAAAACCAATCGACAGTACCTGAAAGAGGTTTGGGAAGACCCAAAGTTGTCGAGCTACTTCAAAAGTGTAATGCTACCGTTTGAATCGGCATTCTTTGGCGATCACGATCCCGCGCCTGATCAATTTGAGCGCTGTTGGTCAGGATTGGAGAATTTCCACAGCCATCTTGGACAAACCGAGGGTGGTGCTGCATGAATCGATCTTCAAAACCAAATCTCGGCCAATGGTTTGTCATGGTGGTTGCCGTGCTGATGTTGGCGACAGCAGGTTGTGGCATCCTTGAGGAAACTGACTATGGCAGTTTTCAGGACTACGGAAAAATTCACGGTCAAAACGCAGGCTACGCGAGTGTAGACGGATTGAGCGGATTGGCAACACTCATACGCAACAACGGACGGACACTCAGACGGGCACCGCGCATCAGTCCCCTGATCGACCGCTTCGACACGATCATCTGGTGCCCCAACCGCCTAACTCCACCATCGGACGAGGTCATCGATCGATTGGAACTTTGGCTGTCAGAAGGTTACTATCGCTCGATCATTTTTGTTGCTCCCGGCTTCCGCGGGAAACAGTCCTTGCTGCGGCAACAACTGGCGTTGATACCCGATTCGAGCCCCGAAAAAGAGAAAGCCATTCGCCGGTTCAATGAACACCTGAACAAAAGTCGATTGGATCAGTACGACGATATTTTTGCGTCATCCTTCATCATGATGGCCGGATCTGAGGCAGGAGAGTGTAAGTGGTTTACTCAGGAGACTGGTCTCGATGAAAAGATCACAAACCTAGAAGGCGGCTGGAGCGATATTTACAAAATCGAAAAGGCCAACCTGCACACCGGCACCTTAAAACTGGATGTGAAACAACACTTAGAGTATGCCAAATCTCAAATCGAAAATAATTACTATTTCAGCAATCAGTCTTTCAAACGCGACTCCGAATCGCTGCTGGAGCACCCTGATGGCGCGTTGTTGTCGCGTATTTTTTGTCCCGATCAAGAAGACCGTGGACAGATTTACATCTTCAGTAACGGATCAGCGCTGATGAATTTGGCCATGGCCAATGCGGAGAACCGAAAGATTGCCAGTCGCCTGCTTGATACAACTCATGGCGCCGTGATGATCCTTGAGAGCGGGCCCTTGGAGATCGAAGTGCGCAACACTTACGCCCCGAATGAAAGTGGTTGGGAGTGGTTGACTCGCAAACCCATTGGCAACATCGTGCCGTTCTTCTTGCTTTTGTCAGTCGTGGCGTTTTTCGCGGTGTTCCCCATCCACGGCAGACCACGCCGCATCGACCTTGATACGAAAAAGACTTTTCAAGATCACATCAACGCCACCGGACGCTTGCTGAAAAGCAACTCCAACGAAAATTGGGCGCGGCAAGTTATCAAACGATACAAAAAACGCTCTAAAGACAAATAGATTTTTTCAAAACAGACTTCTGATTTTTCTAACGACATAAACATGAATAATCCCCCGGAGATTAGCGGCGAAACAATTCGTTTCAATTGCAGTCAATGCAACCAAACGATCGGTGTGCCCATCGCTTCGGCTGGCAAACGGGCAAAATGTCCGCATTGCGAATCGATCATAGCGATCCCTGATGCGAGCGCGCCTCCGGCAGCCTCACCGCCGCCGGCCGCGCCTCAAATGCCTAATGTCGCTCCGGCAGTAGCACCGGCCCCTGCCGTCGCCACCGGCGTTGAAACGGAAACCAGCCAACTCTACGATGCGATCCGCAGAGAGGTGGGTAAAGTCTTTGTCGGCCAAGATGAACTTGTCGAAGGTACGTTGATCGCCATCTTTTCTGGGGGCCACGTGTTGATCGAGAGTGTGCCGGGACTCGGAAAGACACTGTTCATCCGCGTCATCGGCAAGATACTTGGTTGTGATTTTGGCAGGATTCAGTTTACGGCCGACTTGATGCCATCGGACATCACCGGTGCACCGGTCTTCAACATGAAAACGTCTGAGTTCGACTTCCGCCCCGGCCCCGTGTTTACTCAGCTGTTGCTGGCTGACGAAATCAACCGCTCTCCTGCCAAGACGCACGCGGCACTCCTTGAGATTATGCAAGAGAAACGGGTCACCGTTGACGGAACAACGCATCCATTAGATTTGCCATTCCTGGTCATGGCCACACAGAACCCTCTGGAGTCCGAGGGAACTTACAGCCTGCCAGAAGCACAACTGGATCGGTTTATGTTTAAGCTGATCGCCGACTATCCATCGGAAGAACAAGAGGCGAAGATTCTGGCCATGCACGGTGGGCAATCGAACCTTGACCACACGTTGGAAAACGAAATTCAAACGCTAACCAATCCCGAACAAATCAACCGTTTGACGCGTGAGAATTCGGCGGTGCGGGTGGATCCCTTGTTAGTCGATTACATCAACAAGATCGTTCGGCTGACCCGCCGTTGGCCGCAGTTTTATATGGGGGCCTCGCCTCGTGCCGGCATCAGTCTGATGCAGGGCATCCGAACACTCGCCGCGTTCAATGGACGCGACTTCGCAGTGCCTGACGACGTGGTTCACATTGCCAAATCCATTCTACGTCACCGAGTCATTTTGACTGCCGAAGCCGAGGTGGAAGGCCAAAAAATTGACACGTTGTTGGACGAACTAATTCGAACGATCGAAGTGCCTCGCCTCAAATAGCCATGATTTCGATTCTTTTAGAACGGCCGATTGTATTCTTGCTGCTGATGGCGCTTCCACTGTTCGCACTGGCATACTTCCGCCGCGCCTTTCCTAATCGACGCATGCTGTTGTTGTGCGCCTTGCCCGCGATGGTCGCACTGGCCCAGATTTTCTTTCCCGCTGCAGGAATCGTTGCCGTGGCTTTGTTAATACTGATCGGGTTGGCATGTTTAGTAGACGTTTTTACGTTGGTCTCCCGAAAGCAATTTTCGGTGGTTCGGAATTGTCTGAAAGTGGCGTCTTTGGGAAAACCGCACAACTTCAACGTCGAGGTCACCAATCTTTCGGCGCGTCCATGCGAGATCGATTTCCGTGACGACCTTCCGGATGAATTTGTTGCTTCGATCGCCAATTTTCCTGCGCGGCTCAAACCGAAAAGCAAAACGCGTTTCAAATACACCGCCACGAGCTCCAGCCGCGGTAAATTTGTGATGGATAAGGTCTACTTGTCGGTCAACAGTAGCCTTGGCCTCTGGCAGGGGTTCTACCAGATACCCTGCGAAACGACGATCAATGTTTATCCGGACATGAAACAGATCGCCGAATACGATCTACTTGCACGTACCAATCGGTTGAGCCAGATGGGAGTGCGAAGGGTGCGCAGGATCGGACAGGACAACGAATTCGAACGGCTGCGTGACTATACCAAGGACGACAATTACAAACACATCGATTGGCGCACGACGGCAAGACGCCGGAAACTGACGGTGAAAGATTTCCAATCGAACCAATCTCAGCGGATCATCTTTATGGTTGACTGCGCGCGGATGATGGCCGGTTCCTCTGACGGGCTATCGATGCTGGATCATGCCTTCAACGCCATGCTAATGCTCAGCTACATTGCACTCAAACAGGGCGATTCAGTCGGCTTGCTGAATTTCAGTAACGAGGTTCATAGTTTCACTCCACCCAAGGGCGGTATCCAACATATCAATCGCTTGCTGCATTCGTGTT
>CAYTPS010000269.1:0-3394 GCA_964439245.1 uncultured Pirellulaceae bacterium
CGTCCATCCTTTGCGGCAATGAACTCAGCCGTCTCGACATCCGATTTCAACATTTCTAACTTCAGCGTGTCATCATCGTCGGCATCTGTTGCCGTTACGGTAATGGAGACGTCTTTGCCGGATTCGAATGATGAGCGGGTTTTAAACTTCACGACCGGCGAGCTATTGGCGGGCCCAAAAATGTCTCGGCGGACAATCGTCTTAGCAGCCTCTTCAACAGATATTTCCGTATCGCGAAAGTGCTTGCCGAAATCAGATTTCCGCCCGGCGGCTGTGAGGCATAAGACTTGAAATTGAAAGGTTGTCTTCAACTTTCCCGTGCGGACCTTCTTGCGGCGAACGGTCTCCGTCTCAGGCGTTAGCTTGAATGAGCTGATGCGGTGGAGTGCGTCAACGGAATAGAATTCACCCAGAAACTGAGTTATCTGCTTCAGGGTCATCAAGGGGTTGATTGAAAAGGAAATCTGATCCGCGACTTTCACTCCTTCATGAGAGATAGAAGTCGTTCGTTCTGGGTCAACACCTTTCAAGTCTACGCCAATGTCATCCCGCAGCGTCTTCATCAACCACGCGATGTATTCAATCTTTGCCTTGTCAGTAAACGAGCTGAGACTTGTCGCCGCGTACCAAGATTTCCGTCGCGTCGCCGCCATGGCTTGGCGGGTTTTTGCCTCTTCGCGGTCGATTTGTCCATTGATGCCTCGCAGCATCGTTTCGTTTGCGTTGTACGAACTCATGAACCAAAAGAACGCGATGAACAGCAGCGTCACAACTAACGAAGCGCCAGTCGCAATCGCAAGAATCTTTTCGCGTTTTGTTAGGGAGTCAAACATGATGATGTCGGGAAAGTAATAGGAGGACTAATTCCCTTCCGCAGCCTCCTTTTGCTTCTTCAAGAAGGCCAGCGCTGAGCGGTCCAGTTGCAGCGTCGGGCTGCCTTGATCCTCGTCGTTGGGTTGATCGACCAATTTAATCAGATACTCGAATGTGGAGGTCAACTTGCTGTCCCTGTCCGTTTTGTCAACGCCGGTGTCCTTTGGCTCGACGCTATATGGCCGTTGCCCTAAGGATTTAATCAACTCGTCCGTTTTCGCCAGGTCATCAACGATGCGACCCTTGAGATTGATGGTTCCCAGTGACCCCGGTCGCGACGAAGCGGTAAACGAATCGGCAACAACATCATCAGGTAGCAGGTAGCGATTGCTGAATTCAGACAATTCAACCAGCCAGTTGACTTCATCGTTCTTCCAAGCGTCAATCTTCCCGACTTCGGCCAAACGCTGATCCACCGATGGCAGATTTCCGTCGCCCTCGTTGACCTGGATTTTGCTGGCAAGCACTGCTCTTAAGTCTTCGATCTCTTGTTTCTGTGCTCCTAAAGTTCGCCAACCAAGTACCATCGCGACGAACGCAATCGCGGCGGCCAACGCCGCATAGTACTGATACTTTCGGTAGTCCACTTTCTTGACAACGGGTCGACGTGGATTCAGAAAGTCGATGTCAGGACGAGTGCCAGCCAGTTCGCGCTGGAGCCCCCCCAGTGATGACATATAGCGTCCGGGAAGTTCAACAGCATTCAGAATAGAGCTGTCCTCTACCTGAACTTTTGAGAATGGGTCCATGAAATCGACTTCCATCTTCAGCGGTCCTGCAAGGTCGCCAGCCAGTAAACGATTCTTCGCTTCGTTTCCGGAGATGATAACCCGTTTAACTTTTCGGCCTTGCGAAGCACTACGAGCAGCGGCCAAAGTTCGCCGAACTTCTGAGATAAGCTGCTTTGATCGTTGGTCCGCAGACATCTTGGCCGGCAAACGAACGGTGCGGGTGGTAATCAGTTGCTTTCCGTCAATCAAAGACAGGTCGGTGGTGTCTGAGTTTTGATCGACCAGCAATCCCAGTTCACCATTTGCGAATTGCGAACTGAGCAAATCCGATGCGGCAAATGGTCGAAGAAGAATGCGCTTTAGCTTTACGTTGGCCAGACGACAAATGGTTTTGATCGACGTGTCCAACTGTGGTGTTAATGCTGCGGCCAAGACCTGAGTCGGTTTATCTTCAGCAATCGTCAAAGGAACATAATCGAGAGCCCAATCATCGGCCAGTGATGCGAACTCACTCCTTGCCTGAAAACGAATCATGTCAGGCAATTCGTCTTCCGGTGCTGGCGGAACCATTAGCTCCCGAATCTCAGTAACCGAGCGACTGACGATCGCAATGCCGTCGCACTTGCTGATCTCCATTTTCTGCAGTTGTTCTTTCAATGCTTGGCCGACTTCTTCGTCGGATTTTTCGGCGATTGGCAACTGAGCCGCGTGTGTGACGCAGAGTCTTTCTGACCCAGATCGCGCAGCGGTCACCAACAGGTGCTGGTCATCGAATTCAAGTGCGATTAGTGCCATGTGAGTGTTTGCAAAAAGAGTTTCTAGGTCGCGTTACCGATTGTGGTTCAATAACGCGGGACATTTGGTATGCCGGCTGGTTTGAACCGGAAAACATAGGTTAGTTAGAGAGCTGGCCCCCGAGAATTTCTACCGAAAACGACCCTTCTAGACGAGTTTTATCACGCCAAAACAGGATTCTGGGGACCTCAGTCGTCGTATCGATGACCGCTTCAGCCCTGGACGTGCCGATTCCATCGCCAAAATAGCCAACAACTTCGGCATTATAAACGTCACCACCGACACAGATATAAGGCATCAATTGCTTCATCGTTGGCACATCGACAAGGAACTCGGTCAGCAGCCATGTCTCATAATTTCGATTCAGATCCAAGAACTCAGGATCGTCCAATTCAAACTCGCGTACTTGTATGATCGTATCGATCAGTTCACTGTCTAAGCCTGGGATGCCTTCGAGTACCCGCCGCGGCGCTTGCATGATGTTGATTCGACCGGGAATCGACTCACCTTCGTAGACCGTCAATTGCTTCATTCCAATCAGCAGCGACAGGCCGATCGTCTCGGTGGTGATAGGAGAGCTAAGATAGACCTCTTGACCCTCGTCATTGCTCACGCTGACCCAACTGTTCACCATGTCGACAAGGCTCGCGAACCGAAAATCTTCTTCTGGTTCGATGCCAAGATCCGGTGGAAACGCACTTGCGTCTTGTATCAGCCCGTTTTCCTCGGCATCTTCTGAAGGTGCCGCTGTTGGACCGTGAATGCGGTACTGCAAAATAAAGTTCGTCCACTCATCGTTGAATGCACTTTTCAGATCGTCATATAGTTGATCGAGATCTTCACCGTTGATGTTTACTCGTTTGAGCCCCTCATCGTTGAGATTGGATTCCTTGCTGAACAACGTGATGTAGTTGGCCCACCCCAAGTACTGATCCGCGTCCAGCGACGAAGCGCCGGTTCCAGCCAATTCTTCGGTGTCCAACACGCCGTTGCGG
>CAYTPS010000269.1:3404-7240 GCA_964439245.1 uncultured Pirellulaceae bacterium
CCTCTGACCAGCAATAATTCGTCCAGACTATCCAACGGTCCATTTTTTGGTGCGTAGGCTGGTGAGAGACCGCTGTAGTAGCCCGATTCGGTACCAAATTCCCGCTCTTCGTCGTCCTCATCGACCCAGTCTAATATGGAATCGGCAATCTCCTCGGTCATGTCCGGTAGCGCCATCAGAATCTGACGCGCACTTCCCGGAGTCCATTGGTCAAAAAACGGAAGAGCGTTAAGGTTTATTTTGCTGGATTCGTCCACCAACCCAAAACGATAACCTTCCGGAATTCCATCGTCATTCATCGAAGGAGCGACAACTGTAAAACGGCCTGTGAATTCGAGATTATTTAGGTCGATCGCGGCAGGGATCGCCTGAAACTGAGTCGGGTTGTCCCAGAGACCGCCTTTGGCGTGAATGTCTTGGCGAGCGGCGGACAGAAACAGGCGTGTGTAATCGACGCCCGAATCAGCGAGGTATTTTGATTGCACTCGCCGCGCCAACACGCGCGACGCTTGTTCCTCAACCTGCATCAGCGACATGAACGTCAACGCGGCAAGTGTCATGAAGACAACCGTGACCAATACGATCAAAAGAATGACGCCGCTTTGACGTTCGCCAAATCGCAAACGTTTTAAGGTCCGGCGGCTAAGCCCATGTGCATTTCGCCTACCCATCACCTTCCTCCTGCTCGACGATTTCGGCCGCCGGAATGTGAACGACAGCGCGGTAAGTCTCCAAATCCTCTCGATTGGTCGTACTAAACTCACCCGTTCCGATACTTCCGGCTCGCGCTGGATCAATCAAAACATACACCTCAACCGCCAGCGGGAATCCACCCATTTCTTCGGAATCCCACTCGGTAAACCAATTGTTACCATCAAAATAGCGAAACGAGACCTCCACGACTTCATGAGCCACCAGTTCACAGAATTGGTCGGGTTCCCCACTGCTCTCCAGTCCTTCAAATTTCGCAACCGATCGGTCAACTTGCCGCCGAAACAAACCGCCGGTGATGGTCCTCTGTCTGTTTGCCTCCTGAAAGACGTTTGCATTGCGTCGTTGATTCGGCCCGTCGCTTTGAGAGACAAAATAAGAAACCGTTTTTACATCGGCGAGTGTCTTTGAAATTTCTTGGTTACTAACAACTGAGGGATGATACTCGTCAATGCGCGGTAAACGACTAATGTCGATACTGACAAGATTAGAAGTGCCAATGAAGACCGGTGCCCCTTCCACTTCCGGTTCGGTAATCTCTTCGTCAAATTCTTCGTCGGCCTCCACGGCTGCAGCCGCTTCTCCAAGTTTTTGCATTTCCTCAAGCTGCTCAAGCTGTTCCAGCGGGTCATCGCTGACCTCGATATTGGCGATCGACTGACCGCCGGCCAGCTGAATTGATTTGAAGAGATCCTGTAAGCCAGCATACTCGTTCGCCTTGTACTGAATGCCAGCGCGAAGATCGTTCTGCATCATTGCAAGAATTCCGCGCGCTGCCTGCTTGCGTTCGATGCTGGCCTGCACACGCGTCAACGTCAATCCGTTGGTTTGAATCGCACTGGCAATCAAAGTAACGATCACAACGGTCAAAGAGAGCGCAAGCAACAGTTCCAGCAAAGTGTAACCACACCAGCGCTGCGCGATGCGACGAATGGTTGGCCGGTTGAGTTTCTTTCGCATCATTGCTCCTCCGGAACATAGTCCGGGTCCGGCAACATGCGGACAATCGACATGGAGATCGCTCTAGCATTCTGCCGGCTAACCGCCACGGTCGTCAGCAACAATCCGGGCACATCGGACTGAACCGTTTCAACCGAGTACTCCCATCCAGGAACATTTGGAATGGTTGCACCTGAAGTCGTTCCGAAATCGATCGATCCTGCAGCAAGCTCAGCCATCACCGAGTCACACAGAATGGTGGCATCGCTTAGATCACGGGCTTTGACGGCACTTCGGTAGCCAGCAAAAAAGACTTGGCCAATGATTGCCATAGAAGTTCCAAGAATCGCAATCGACAGGATAACCTCCAATAGACTCAAGCCGCTTCGACGAGACCGTCTGCGTTTTGACTTGAGCTTCGAATTGTTAAACCCGTTTTTTGACATGATTCTAAGACGCCTGCCCTTATTGATCGACTTTGACCGAACGCGCTGCCCCAGTCAGGCCTCGCAGGACAACCGCGTAGCGATTTCGGCGATCGTCTTGAATAAAGATCGTGGCATCTTGAGATGTTCCATCGGGATAGAACAATACCGGCTGGATTGAATCGGTATCAATCTTGACGTCACCCAGCGTTTGGGCAGAACGCGAATCCATATCGATTGATCCGGCGGCGAATCGAATTCCCGGTGGCAAAAAATTGTCTTCGTAGCCAGTGTAGATTCGATTGTTCAATAACGCCTGCTGACGTGTCGCGATCCCCGACTGCAGCGAGAGGTTGGCAAACCTGGCCACGTTGAACCAATTGTTTTCGGGGAAGAAAAATAGCGCCTGGACCTCGCCAGTTTTGATCGCCTCAACACGCGCTCGCCCCATCTCTACGCGCACACGGTCCGCTCCTTGCTTTAACGCTTGGCGGCCGAGCATACGTGTCACCATCGGCGATGCCAATGAAGCTATCATCACGATGATCCCCATCACCAAAATCAACTCGATCAACGTGAACGCTTGGCGCGGTCCTGTGGAGATCTGCGAAATTTTGGTGGAAGAGAGCATGGTAAAATTCGTGAAGTTTCGCAGTTCTTAGTGTGGCCTTGGCGCCGAGACAAGACGTATCCCGAACAAAGTCCAATACTGCTCAATCGAGATTTAGTTTGGGGACCGCGCTGACGCGCATCTTGAGCATGCTTACGCTTCGCGTAGACACGGCACTCTGGAAAAACTCTATGTGCTCAAGGCGTTCTTAGCCTTTACCCGGGATGTCATCGGCGGTGCCGTGCTGGCCATCTTTGCCTGCCGAGGATATGAAGACTTCGTCGGTGGCGTCTTTGGCGCTGTACTTATATGGATTTTGCCAAGGATCTTTCGGAATGGTTGGCTCTGATAGGTACGGTCCACCCCAGCTTGACTGATTCATGCCTGCTGGCAGGGTAACGAGATCTTCTAACTTTTTCGGAAAAGACAATGTCGACAACTTGTAGTTGATACACTGTGTTTTGAGTGTGCTGATCTGCGTGAAGGCTGCCTTGTTTTGTGCGTTACTCTGCATGCTGAGCACAGCGACGGTGGACAGCGAGGCAAGGATGACCAGAATCGCCATGACCAACAAGAGTTCCAATAAAGTAAAACCTTGGCGGCGTCGGCGGCGCATTTTTCGATTCAATTTCACTCGACCAACTTTCTTGAATTTTGCTTCTGTAAAACGCATCTCTTCATCTCCTAGTATTTAGTGACAAGTCATTTACGACTCGTCTTCGTTCATAGGTTGTATTTTTAAATTCAAACTATCCCATCGCGCTTCCCATTTTCATGATTGGCAGCAGCAACGCCACCACCACGATCAAGACGATTCCCGCCATGACCATCAACATCAGGGGCTCGATCAATTTTACCATTAGGTCCAATCGGCGAATCGTTTGCTTTTCCAAGCCGTCAGAAATATTAACCAACACTGAGTCCAAAGAATTGGATTCTTCGGCAACACTGATCATTTCGGTAACGTTGTAGGGAAAATGCCCAGATTTCTTCAATGGAACAGACAACGACTCTCCTGCCGTAATGTTCTCGGAAGCATCGGCGATTGCCTGTGATAGAACACGGTGGCCCGCCGCATCACGGCTGATTTCCAGCGCTTTCAAAATTGGGACACCGTTCTTCAGCAACGTCCCTAGCACTCGGCAGAATCT
>CAYTPS010000270.1:0-7237 GCA_964439245.1 uncultured Pirellulaceae bacterium
TGGTACGAAGAAACAGCGGGTATGGTTCGAAAAAATCTACTTTGCAGTTCTCCTGATACGGCGGGGGCAGCAGTGATTGCCTGTGAATAGCTTTAGGCTAAGCGCAATGGTCCTTGGATGGACGCACTGCTTGTTCCACTTATAGCGATCGCAGTTGGAGGACCTTCTAGGTTGCCTCTAAGTTTCCGCGTCGTAGTTTGGCATTGTTGTCAGCTTGCCAGAAGTCACCGGTGACCACGTCTAGAGCAGTTAGCCATTGGTCGCCGTAGCAGTAGGTGTCGATAACATGTAAGTGATCGAAGATCAGCATTTCACCATCACCTTGAGGCGTATGGCCGACGACTGCAGTCTTGCCGCTGAAGTGCGGTGGAGGTATGTGCTCCTTGATGTGCTCCCAGAACAGCATTTCGTCAGGTTGTTCTTCCAAAGGAAGATCCGGAGCATAATTGGCATGCACGAAAAAGTGCGATTCTGTCTCGTGATATCGTAAGCAGTGGCTCAGAAAGGTCAGATGATGCTGAGGAATATTTTGGACTCTTCCGCCGTAACTGGCGACAGTGGCGTTTCCGCCGTGAGTCATCCAAAAATTTAAATCGTCGCCGCGATTTTTCAGCGCCTTGAACATCATCAGTTCATGGTTGCCGATCAGCGGCACCAAACGCGTCGATGAAACCAGCTCGGTCATCATCTCCAGCACGCGCGAGGATTCCATTCCGCGATCTACATAATCGCCCAATGTGACAACGGTATCGGTCGATGTAGGCTCGATCGCGTCCAGCAGCGCTTGTAGAGCTGTAGCACATCCGTGGATATCGCCAATCGCTATTGTCCTGTCCATTAACGGCTTATTCTGAAGAAAAGTTGAGAGCTGAATCTAACTGTGCAAGTATTCTACTGAGCAGTTCAACGGGGGCAATAGTGGCTTAAAATGTTGTTCAGGCCGTGAGAAGTGTATCGACTGCCTCAGATGGAAGTTTCGTGACTGTGCTCGACAGTAGCAACTTCTAACGTAGGACCCAAGAGAGAAGCGGGGATTTCTTTTTTGTCAGCCGGACAATTTGATTTGTAATTGGCTTGGGCCCGAATGTGGGAGGCCAGATTCCAACGAAAGCCTCAATAACAGCCGTGTTTTGACCGGTTTCGGGGGGCGCAAACCAACAACGGGACTAACCGACCGCCACCCCGCGTGCGGCTAGGTCACGTAGTAGCTGGTTCGCGGTTGTGAACAGTTCTGCGTCCATCCCAGCAGCTTGCGCCGCCAGCACGTTCTCCGTTTTGTCATCAGTAAAAAAGATTTCGCTCGGTGATACTCCGGCTTTTTCAATCGCGACTTCGTAGATTTTACGATCCGGTTTCATACTTCGTGCTTCGAAACTGGTCACAAGGACTGGAAAAAATTGTGAAAGGGCTGGAAAGAATTTCATTGCGAAATGCCAGTGTGCTTCGCAGGTATTTGACAGTATCCCCATCCCGATGTTCAGCTGGGCCAATTGGCTGACGGCCGGAATCGTTGACTCCTTGAGCCAGAATATATCTCCGCAGGCGGTGAGGAAATCGTTCAGATCACAATCACTGTGGATCAGCTTACAGAATTCGGCATGAAACTGGCTGCTGTTAAGCTCACCCGTTTCGTAGCGGTTCTCCAGACCGTTGTCGAATATATTTTGCTGCACGACGTCTGGGGAGACTTTGGCAACAGCGGCCACCTGATCAATCATGCGTTGATGGGAAAAGTTCAGAAGAACATTTCCAAGGTCAAAATAGACGAACTTTATCTCTGACATGAGTCGCTTAAATGTTTGTTGGTAGATGATTAATTAACTGTCGACTTGCCGCTTGCCGATTGTATGACTCGAAAATCCCCAAAGAAGGACGATTTCTGCGATCGATACTACTCGGGATTGTTGAACGTTATAATATATCCCATTCCCATGTACGGACTGCCTCTTTTAAACAAATTTCATTATGTCGAGTGCTACCGAGACAAAAGCAACCAATCTCAAGCAGTTAGTCGAGAGTGGTTGGAAACCCAAAACGGTTAAAGAAGAGATCCGAGATAATTTTCTCGCTCGGTTGGCCGCCGGTGACTATTTGTACCCCGGCATCGTTGGCTACGAGGATACGGTTATCCCTGAAGTGAACATTGCGCTGCTTTCAGGGCATGACATGTTGTATTTGGGCGAGAAGGGACAAGCCAAAAGCCGCATGATGCGCGGTCTGATCGAGTTTCTCGACGAGGAGGTGCCTTACTTAGACATTCCTAACTGCCCGTTCCATGAGGACCCGCTGAATCCAATTTCGGCGATCGCGAAAAAATTTCTCCGTGAACACTCCGATGCCGAAACTCCAATTGCTTGGTGGCATCGAGATGACCGCTATGCGGAGCGATTGGCGCCGGGGACGAAGTTCGCAGATATCATTGGAGAGATTGATCCAGCAAAACTAGCCGGTGGCGTAAGCATGTCCACCGAAGATGCTTTGCACTTTGGATTGATCCCGCGTATGCACCGCGGAATTTTTGCGATCAACGAATTGCCCGAACTGGACGAATTGGTTCAGGTTGGTCTGTTCAATATCCTCGAAGAACGCGACGTGCAGATTCGCGGCTTTCCAGTGCGTTTCGAGATTGACGTGATGGTGCTTTTCTCCGCCAATCCGTCGACCTACAACCGAAGCGGGAAAGTCATCCCACAACTCAAGGATCGCATCGGTAGTATGATTCAGACGCACTACCCGCTGAGCCGTGACGTGGGAATTGAGATCATGGAACAGGAGGCCAGCATTAATCTGGACGGGGACTATCCAGTGCGCGTGCCTTATTTCATGCGGGAAATTTGCGAACAGATCACCATCGAAGCACGAAAGTCAAAGTTCGTTGATCAGCAATCAGGCGTTAGCGCGAGATTCTCTTTGGCCAACTACCGCACGATGGTGGCTAGTGCTCGACAAAGGGCTGTTATTCACAATGAAAAACCTGCAGTGGTCCGCATCAGCGATCTGGCCCATTTGTACACTTCCTCGCTGGGGAAGCTAGAGCTCGATTTGATGGGCAGCCATCAGATGTCAGAGCGGCAGGTGCTTGACAGCTTGATCGCTCAGTCAATTGAAGTTGTGTTCAAGGAATACGTGTCGGAGCATGGACTCGATGAAATCGCTGAAATATTTGCCAAGGGCGTTAAGATCGAGGTCGGCGATTTGATCCCCTCCACTCAGTATGCCGAACGTCTCAAGCGTGTTCCACCAGCGTGGGAGAAAGCCTTTGAGGTGAACGCCTCATCGGACGATGCCGTACGTGCATCGTGTGTTGAATTTGTTCTAGCCGGATTGTACGCGATGGACAAGATTTCCCGCGGACAAGAACACGGTCAATCAAGTTACGAGATCTAATACCAATGCCGACACTTGACCGGGCTATTTCAGCTGGTTGAGTCAGTGTTTTATCCCAGACCGAAGTGTGCATGCCATGAACGACAAGACCAAACCAGAGAACAAGGTTGGCGGCGTTCTGCATACGTACACAAAATACGATCCGGTTAAGTTCCCCAGTCCGACTCAGCCGCCACCGGATATCGTGTCGCCTCTGATGGATCAAATGATGTCTTGGGGCAGCGCCCGGCAGCTCACCGAAGAAGAGTTGGCCAATGCGATTCGCCTAGATCCAGAGCAGTTCAAGAATCTTGGTCCAAGTCTAGACTTGATCAAGGCAATGCTCGAGGAGCGCAAACGCAAAATTCTTGAGACCTACGAAACTAAAACCGTCCGATACAAGGCCAAGCAAGCCTTTCGAAAGAGAGCCAAGGGATTCGCTGGCATCCCCAAAGAAATGCGGGCGGCCTACAAAGAGGCGGTGGCCCGCGAACAGTTGTATGACCTAGAGAATCTCTGGTACCGCGCCGGCGATGATGCTTCGGATTTGGCCAGGCACCTGATGGGGCTGATGGGAAACCTGGGAGACAAGTACCAGATCGATGAGCTGGCTTCGAGGTGGCATTTCACCGGTCACGAGTCAATGACGATCCCTCAAGCATTGGAGATCAAGGAGGAGTTGGAGAAAATCGAGGAGTTGTTGGAGCAAGTTGAACAAGCGGCGGAGACCGCACAAATAGCGATTTTGGATATGGATCAGCTAGGCGAGTTTATGGATGACGAAACCATGCACTCGCTTGAGGAAATGAAAAAACAGATCGATGAGTACGTCGAGCAAATCGCGGCGGAGCAAGGGTTGAGTAAAAAGGATGGTCGGTACGAACTGACGCCTCAGGCCGTTCGAACGTTTCAAGGGAAACTGCTGACACGAATCTTTAGCCATTTAAAGGAGTCCAACACTGGCCGGCACCAAGCCAACGTTCAGGGCGAAGGCGCCGTTGAACTTCAGCAGACAAAGCCATATGAATTTGGCGACTCAATTACACAAATGGACATTCCACAAACGTTTATCAACGCGCTGATTCGTGATAGTTCACAATCGCCAATCCGTTTGAAGAGTGACGACATCGAAATCCACCGAACTCGCAACAATCCCAAAGCCGCAACGGTGATTGTGATGGATATGAGCGGTTCGATGCGGTACGACGGCCAGTATATCAACGTGAAACGCATGGCAATGGCCATGGATGCACTGATTCGCAGCGAGTACCCGGGAGATTATCTGAATTTCATCGAGATGTACACGTTTGGGAAGCTGCGTCGCCAAGGTGAGATCATTGAGCTGATGCCCAAGCCCGTGACTATTCACGATCCGTTTGTGCAACTGAAAGTGGACATGAGTCGACCTGAGGTCAGCGAGCACATGGTGCACCAGCACTTCACCAACATTCAGCACTCGCTGAAACTGGCCAGAACGTTGTTGTCCACACAGAACACGCCCAACCGGCAGGTGATGCTGATCACCGACGGATTGCCGACGGCTCACTTTGAAGGATCAACACTCTATATGCTGTATCCACCCCATCGAGTGACCGAAGACGCAACGATGCGAGAGGCGATGCTGTGTGCACAAGAAGGGATCACCATCAACACATTTCTCGTGCCCAGTTGGTCGCAATCTGAAGAAGACATTCGGTTTGCTCACCGATTGAGTGAATCGACCAAGGGACGCGTGTTCTTCACCGCTGGCGGCGATTTAGATCGCTTCGTGGTCTGGGACTACATTCAGGGTAAACGCGAGATTATTTAGCAGCCGGACTTGAAGTGGCTTGCTCTTTCTTCAACACGCAACCCGTCAAACGCCAACCACCTGTTTCATTTTCCAACACCCATCCTACCGTGCCAAGGAATTTTGCGATCTCTTTGTAGTCGGCCGGTAGTTTCTTGATGTCCAGCTGTACTTTGGGGTCACCTTCTTCAATGTTTTCCACCAGCAATTGGTTGATAACTCTTCCAATAATTGACTTAGAATTTGCCAGCTCACCCTTTTGTAGCATCGCATAATTCAACTCAAGGACTTTGTCGATTCTTCCGAAGCGTTGTGAGGAAACGTTTGCGGGATCAGATAGCGTTTTCAGCATTGCTTGCATGCGGACATAGTCCGGTGCCTCACTGAGCGGTTTTTTGTCCGAAGATGTTAGTAAACGCTTGAGATACTGTTTGTCATTACAGATAAAGAGCGTGTCTTTGGCGATCGAGATGTATTTCTTTTCGAACAAAGCGAATTGGTTTGCAGGGTCGGCTCCCCCCCCAAATTTTTCGTCCTCGTCTTCGTCAAAGACAAGGTCGTCATCTGGGAAATCGAGTTCGTCATCCTCATCCGATTCGTTCGTTCGGTCGTCCTCGATGGCCTTGATGCCGCCAAGCATAAATTCCTTTCCCCGTACGGCACGACCGATACTGTCAAGCATTTCAGCTTGTTGAGCGGGAGATAGCCCGGGCTTGAGTTTGAGCCCGATTGCCAGTTTCTCGCTGGTCTCATCTAAGGGTTTTTTTACTGCGGAAATGATTGTGAACTGATTGTCTAGTTGCCCAATCAACTTGGGGATATCCACTCGGAAGTCGGGCTCTTGTTTAATCGTGTCCAGTAGTCCCTTGAACGCGCCCTCTTCTTTCATGAAAGCGTCCACAATTGGACCAACGCCGTTGAGAGCTTTCGTGAAATTCCACTGGCCGGTTAGGGATCCCGAAACACTTTTGGGCACCCAAACCGGAGACGTGTTCGATTTGTCGGGAGCGGGGCTGAAGTCAAGAATGTCGAGCATACGACGTTCCGCTTCATCACGGACCTTGTCCTTCGGCGCCGATACATAAATGCGAAACAGAGCTTCCTGATCGGCCGTGGCTACCGAGACTGTGCCGCCGATAGCGTGGATGGCACGCATCCCGTTACGGGCTAGGACTGCAGGCCAGTTGTCTTCCATCTTCTTGACTGGTTCGTTCTCGATCTCAATCGCACGCGCGAGCTTGAACCAGCCAAACGGTTCGAGGAACCACCGAACATCATCGGCTGATCCATTAGGAAGCTTGGATCCCTCCATCGCTAACTTGAAAGACGGCTGGCTGGCAAGGTTACCATTCTCCTGTGGGTCGAGATTAATGATTCGCCTTAGCACGGAGCGGAATATCTTTTCATTGTTCGAAACCAGCATCCACTTTCCAACAATACCTTGAAGGGAGATGCGTTTCCGCTTGGCCCATTTTCTCTTTTTGGTGAACTCCCATTTGCCGACGTTGATGCCATTGATCTCAACGGTTCCCAGCTTCACAGCACCTTGGCGTTGTTGTTCTTCTTCAATCTCAAGAAGTAACTTTTCAGCCGCGGCGAGGTCTTTGCCTACTTCCGCCATCAATACGACGCCGTGCGAGCCAGCGACTGGTTCTTGCCCTGCCATTTCAGGCAATATCCCTGCAACACAAACCTCACCAGCATTGATCTTTTCGAACTGGTCAAGTTGTAGATCGAAACCAAGTTGTTTTGTCTCCAGCCAAGCACGAATACGCTCTTTTGCCATTGCTACGAATGGCTGAAGTGCGGGGTCGCGCGTTAGTTGGCCGAACTGACTTCTCTCGAGATGTTCCCCAAGTGCTTTTGTGCTGGGGATGGAGATCCAAGCTCGTGTGTCGGCAGGCAGAAAGATCTCGCTACGCGGCGTGTCCTGCGGAGGCGTGGCGTCCTGGCTTATTGCCAATTCAGAGGAAATAGCGAAAAGTATGACGATGTATAGAAGTGCGATTTTTCGCAGAACCACTTAACTCTCCTTGTTGATTTACCAGTCCTCTGAATATCTATCGTCATTCAGAACAAACT